>JAOUPN010000035.1 GCA_029879905.1 Nitrospira sp.
CAGTACGCTATCCACGGCTCGGTTCTGACGACCGATCGAATATGATACCCCTCGATTCAAGAGAACCAACTGCAATGCTTCCAAACTAATCGGGAGATCAAAATATCGATCTTCTTTCCACGGAGCTTGCCCATTATAGCTGATCAGAACGACTTGGGCGAGTTGCCGTCGTACCGAAACCGCATCCCATCCCACCTCGGGAAATTGTTCTCGATACCCTTCGAATTCGTCCTCCAACCCAAGCGCCTCTGCCGTGGACAACAGGTCGGCCCGCAACGACGGCGGAGGCTGGATCAACGACCACCCACGCATGACATCATACGCCGTCAATGCATTGCGATAGGCGATGAAGGCATTATTGATGTCGCCGGCGGCTTCATACAGAATGCCGCTTAGATAGCGTGCGAATCCGTCGTTGCGATACCCGGCCGACTCTTTGACCTTGTCCTCGAGCACATTCAGGCGATGGTCGATGCGCCGGACCTCGACCAGCGCCTCAGTCAAATCACCCTGGGCCGCATAGTTCAACGCCTTGACCACATTGACCATGACATGTTCGTACGGATCGCCCTCGTAGGGCAGGGCATTGTCGCTGGTCAAAAACGCCACGGTTTCCGTACTGATGCTCTTGGTATAGAGCCGCTCAATCACATCATCAGCCTGTTCCAACGCCTGATTACTCTGTCGATAGTTTCCGGCCAATTGCAACGTCATGCCGCGATCCATCCCATACAACACCCGGCTTTTTTCGCCGTACTCATCTTCGCGCTGCTCAACAATTTGAGCGGCCTGACCAGGCTTCCCTGCTCGCAAGCTCTCTTCAATAAGGGAATACCGGCTGACCGTAGGACCGCAGCCGGGCAACAAGAGCGCCGCGAGAATCACGCAGGCGCAGGAAAGGCACATGGTGTTGGCCCACCACACACAACCACCGTGGGCAACGCGTGAGAGGGATGGATTCACTGAACCTGTCGGGCTTAAAAGATGGCCCGTTTCTTTTCGATGACTTTCTTGATCTTTTTCTGCCCGTACCAGACCTTCGCGTTACTTTCCAAGTCGATCATGTGAAGATCTACCTGATAGAATACGGCCTTGGTCCCGTCGGCTTCGTCAAGAATCGTGGCAATGGTGCCTTTCATCATGTAGTCGGCCCCCGTTTCTTTTCCGGGAGCCTTCTGCGTCTCTTCTCGGGCATGCAGCGCTTGTTCTTTGCGCTCAGCCCGAAGCTCTTCACGTTCGCTCTTTCCGGCAACGAACGTCACTTTTTGCGAATTGGTCAGTTCGCGCTCCAAATCCGTGATGAACGTCCTCACATTGATATGTTCATGACTGTTATTCACGACCGTGCCGACCACCACAACCGGTTGACGTTGCTTCGCCTGCTCAAAGTTACCGAGCCAAGGATATTGCAAGGCATCCTTGACCATCGCTTCGGCGACAATGCGCGAATCGGTATCATTCCATCGCCCGCTCAAATCCGTGACGACACCGGCGTCCACACGGGTCACTTTGACTTCCTGTGCGCATCCGGAAAGGGTCACGGCCACGCATGCGATGAAGGGAAGAAACCGGTTATGTAATGGGGTCACGTTCACGCTCCATATGAATAGAGGCCGCCTACCGAATCGTCCGCCGGTCTTCTTCTTTCTCCAACCGTTCGAACAAACGATCTGCGTTCTTGCGGACAAAATCTCGAACTTGTGCGTTGAGTTCCCTGGCCTGCTCCAAATTGTTTTTCATTTCTTCCAAACTGAGCTTCGCCAGTACGTAGTAGGTATTCGTTTTTTCGTCCTTGTAGCGTTCGATGGGACGAACCCCGCTCAGCGTCGCCGTGGTTACGGTTTTGATGGCTCGTTCGATATTCTGCTCTTCGGTGTTGCGTGTGAAATCCCCGGCCGTCGTGGATGCGGCATAGTCCCGCATGAGATAGCCGGTATAGGTCTCAAACGTCTTGGCGATTTCCGCGCGGGCGCGATTTTCCGCGGCATCCCAGGCCAACGGCTCATTCCGTACCCCGACGACCGAACCCACCCCATAAAAGGCCTTCTGATCTTTTCCGTTGAACGTGCCGGACCCCTTCTCCACCCACTTGGGCGGGCCACTGCAGGCCGCAAGCCCCATCAGAAGAAGGACAGCAAGGCCGATACCGGTCAATTGAGAACTCATCATGAGAGACCGCTTCGTCATACGATCCTCCTTCTTTCTTAAAATGCACACATGGGGTGAGGCTCAGGATCATCCCCAGAAAATTGAAAAATCATGCTAACATGCGTCCCCAGTTCCGTCAACGAAACGAACAGTCCGCCTCTGTGAGGTACGAATCCGAATGACTGATCGTGAATCATGTACGTACGGCGTTCTTCAACGATACAGACATTCTTCCTCTACGCATGAGCGAACCATATCAGAAAGGATCTACCATGGCCGACATTCAAATCGACAGCGGGATCATCAGCATCACCAGCCTCAATGTTCAAGACGTGAAAGCCGCCGATATCCTGGCAGCGTATCCGCCGGAACGCCGAGCGGAAATCATGCGCCGAGCCATTAAAATCGGGTTGGGATATCTCAAAGGAGGAGAGAACGACTAGCCCACCCAACCCCGCGCCGCCAAGATAGGCCTCTCCACAGGCACAACCTCAATAAGCAACAACGAAAAGGCTGAGGTCAAGGTTAAGGTTTAGGGGGGGGGGATTTGAGGTCGCTAGGCCTTAGCCTCAAGCTTGACCTGAGTTGTAGCACCCGGCTAGTGGGACTCTTTCGCGGCACGATCGGCTTCGCTCACGACCGCTTGGGCACGGGCGTGAACGCCACCCAATTCGAGATACCGGCGAAACGCGTCAACAGACTTCGGCTGATCCTTCACATGGTCCGCATACAGCACACCGAGCGAGAAATAGACATCCTGATAATCCGGATTGACCTTCAACGCCTGTTGCAACGCCGTTTCGGCCTCGGCAACGTTCCCACGCCGCGCCTCGATCAGCCCCAGGGTGTAAAACGAATCCGCGTTAGTCGGCGCATACTTGACGGCCAACCGGCCGGCGGCAACGGCTTCGTCAAGATCCGGAATCGTATCGAGGTGAAGATACCCCTTCAAGACATAGGCATCACCGTACGTCGCATCGTGCAGAATTGCGGCACTGAGATGTTCCATCGCCTCTGCCGCCGGCTTCCCCTCTTGCAGCAGGGTCACGGCCTGTTCATAGTGACTTCTGGCGACCCGCCGTCTCTCTTCCGGCGAGTGAGGATCCGCACCTGAGAGGCCCGGCGCTGTCTGCCCTTCAAGCAGCGCCATGTCCCCGTCTCCACCGATTCTCAAGCTGGTCGGATGCTGGATACCATTGGAAGCGGTTTCAACCGCTCGGCCAAGATATGCGCCCAGTTCCGACGCCATGAGCCATCCGTTCGTATCCGCATCGGCTGCTCCGTCTAACCCTGCGACCAATGCCTGCACAAAGAGGCTCGTTCCTCCGACACGGGTTGAGGACTCTCCCTTTTGTGCCGAGCTGATGACCTGTACGGCGCGTCGATCTATCTCAGCCTCAGGGACAATCCGCCCTTCCAGGGATAACGCTTCAGGCACGGTGATCTCCCATCCGAATACCGGGGCATCGAACAACAAGAGTGTGTGCTTAGACGCCGATCGCCTGGTAAATTCTTTGAGATACTCGACCGTCACGGCCTTGGCTGGGTTATTGATCTGTGCATCTCGAGGTACAAGGTAGCTTCGGTCTTCACCCTCGGCATCTTGCGTGACCCCGACATGACCGGTGTAAAAAATCACCAGCCGATCCATACGACCGACCTTCCTCGGCAAAATATCGTTGAAGATTTGCCGCAGACGTCGATGGCTCGCATCCTTGCCGTAGATTTCTACGACCTCATCGAATCCTAATTTCCGAAAGGCTTGGGCAACCTGCTTCGCATCATCAACGGCTCCCTGAATGGGCGGCGCCACCGTGTAGTCATCGATCCCGATCACAATGGCCCACGACTTGTAGTACAGGCCGTCCGGCTTCCCTATTTGGGCAAATACAGTGGAGGGTATGCTATACGGAAGCAGACCGACGAAAAAACCCACCATCCATGCTGCAACTAGATACATTCTGGCGGACGGTTTTTGAGATGCCATCAATCACACAACCAGGTTACGCATACAAAGTCGGGCAAATATATCGAACCAGCCTACCGTCGGCCTTCGATGCCTGTCAAGAATCCGATCGAGGGATTGAGTGATTTGAGACACAGGACATCACATCTCAGCCGTCCCCTCCTGCTCTACGCCAAATGGTTGCAGGAGTGTTGAGCTTTCTCCATAATGGCACATCCATCTGTCGGGCTTCGTTGATGTGAGGAGGTCGTCTCTCATGAGTGATCGGATCGACACCCTGCTGAAAGAAAGTAGAACATACCACCCGACCGCCGAAACGATCGCGGACGCCCATATCAAGGATTATGAGGCTGAATATCGGAAGTCCATCGCCGATCCCGAAAGCTTCTGGAGCGATGCGGCAAAAGAGTTGGAGTGGTTTTCTCCCTGGCATACTGTTCTTGAATGGAAGTATCCCTGGGCCAAATGGTTTGTGGGCGCGACCTGCAATATCGCCTACAACTGTCTCGATCGCCATGTTAAAACCTGGCGCAAAAACAAAGTCGCGCTGATTTGGGTCGGGGAAAACGACCAGGAACGCGTCTTCACGTACGGAGAACTCTATCGCCAAGTGAATCGCTGCGCCAACGCGCTTAAAAAGCTCGGTCTGTCGAAAGGCGATCGCGTCACCATCTACCTCCCGAAAATTCCTGAACAGGTCGTCGCCATGCTGGCCTGTGCGAGAATCGGCCTCATCCATAGCGTCGTCTATTCCGGATTCAGCGCCCCGGCCCTCGCCAGCCGTATCAATGATGCCGAAGCCAAAGCCGTCATCACCGCCGACGTCGGCTTCGACAGGGGCAAGGTCATCCCCTTGAAGCCGGTCGTTGACGAAGCCTTGAAGACCTGTACGACCGTCGACCATGTGATCGTGGTACGCCGTCAGACTCCGGCACAACCGCTGTCTTCACCGAAGGAACTCGATTGGACCGAGTGGGTCAAAGGCGAATCGGCCCTCTGTGATGCCGAGCCGTTGGATGCCGAGACCCCCCTCTACATACTCTATACATCGGGCACCACCGGCAAGCCGAAGGGCGTGGTTCATGTCCACGGCGGCTATATGGTCGGCACCTACACCACGACAAAATATGTCTTCGACTTAAAAGACGACGATATGTATTTTTGCGTGGCCGATCCAGGCTGGGTCACCGGCCATAGCTATATCGTTTATGGCCCGCTTCTCAACGGCGCAACGATCTTGACCGCCGAAGGCAAGCCGGACTATCCGACTCCAGGCCGCTGGTGGGACTTGATCGAGCGGTACGGTGTCTCGATCTTTTATACGACCCCGACCGCTATCCGTCTCCTGATGCGCTACGGTGAAGACTGGCCCGCCAAGTTCGACCTTTCATCGCTCCGCATATTGGGCAGCGTCGGTGAACCCATCAACCCGGAAGCCTGGGAGTGGTACCATCGCGTAACAGGCGGGAATAAACCCATCATGGATACCTGGTGGCAAACAGAAACGGGCGCCATCCTCATCACACCTCTGCCCACCGTCCCGCTCAAACCAGGATCCGCCACACGACCATTCTTAGGCATTGAAGCGGATGTGGTGGACCGCGGAGGCAACAGCCTGCCTGCCAATGTCGGTGGCTTTGCCGTGATTAAGAAGCCATGGCCGTCCATGATGCGCACGATCTATAAAGATCCCGAGCGATACAAAACCTACTGGAACACCATCCCGAACTGCTATACGGCCGGCGACGTCTGTCACAAAGATGCGGACGGCTATATGTGGTTCATGGGCCGCGCGGACGACGTCATTAAGGTTGCGGGAAACCGCCTGGGCACCGCCGAAGTGGAAAGCGCATTGGTGAGCCATCCTGCAGTTGCGGAGGCCGCAGTGATCGGCAAACCGCATAAGACCGTCGGCGAGTCCATCAAAGCCTTCATCATTCTGAAACAGGGAGAGCAGGAAAGCCCGACGCTGATTAAATCGATCAAGGATCAGGTCTTGAAGGAATTGGGGAAGATCGGCGTGCCATCTGAAATCGACATTGTCTCGTCGCTGCCGAAAACCCGCTCCGGAAAAATCATGCGCCGAGTGCTGAAAGCGAAGGAACTTGGGCAAGATCCAGGTGATATTTCGACGATCGAGGAATGACAATATTGGGACGCGGTGGACGAAAGCCCGGTGAGCCGATTTACTTACGGCGGCACATGATCGCGCTCGCCGGGGCCGTGCTGTCCCCTATCGTGCTGTTACAGCTCTATAAGGTTTTCATCGGACCGCTGAGCCTTGATGTGCAACTCTCGGTCATACTGATCACGTCCATCCTGGCCGGCCTTGGCCTATACTTTCTTTATCGCGCCTCTGCCAGAAATGAACCGTAGTCCGTACAATCTACGGACCACGGTCTTTCATTTGGCATCACAACCGAAGCCGTGTACAATTCACCCCCATGACACAGACATCCACACCACCATTGCGGCTCTTGCCGGCTTATCTGGGCGTCGCCTCTCTGGACGAGGCCCTCTGCCATCCACGGATAGCCCGCATTCTCTGGCTTGAGATTCTGGTGAACGACGCCATTGAGTGGTCTAACCTTTCCCACCCGGTGGTGCAAGAGGCCTATCAGACTGCCTGCCGCTGGCATACGACCTATCGCACACTCATCGCCGGTTGTGTATCACGTGCCCCACTGCCGGCCGACCATGGCCCCATTGATGAACGGCTGTACCGCCAATTCGCAGAAGCGCTTGAATTTGTCCATGCTCACGCTTGATCACCTGCGCGCCACGCTTCGCCGATACGCCGACTCCACCGGCCATTCCGTCGATCTGCTGCTCATCGGCGGCTTGGCCATGCTCGCCTACGGGCATCCCTCTCGTGCCACAATCGACGTAGACGGCGAGCTGCGAGGCCACGTGCGGTCTCTGGCAGAATTTTTGAGCCGGTATCACATTCCCAGCAACCTGGGACAAAGCATTTCGGGGTGGTCAGTGGTGGCGATGCCTCCCGGTTATCGCGATCGTACGACCATCTTGATCGACGAACCAAGCGTCCGAATCAGCCTCTTGGCTCCGGTGGATTTCATCATTGCGAAACTCCGGCGCGGTACAGATGAGGATCTAACCGATGCGGCATGGATCAGTGCACGATTTCACATTTCCGCCGACCAGGTCCGTACCGCCGCGGATGCAGCACTGGCGGCCTCCCTCGAAGACACCGCCCTCTTCCTCTTCCAGCGAACTGTTGATCGGTTCTGCTTGACCCTGGACTCGGCTGCCCCCTCCGCATAAGACTCAGACTTGGGCCATCATCATTCATCTCTCGCTCATCTATTCAGAGAATCCACAAGTCAGGCATTTCCGCTTGCGGCAGAGCAATCAGGAGAGCAAAACAAACCACAGGTATGAACCTTGGTTTATCAGCAAGAAGCAACAGGGTATTCGGAGGGCCGCTCCTGAACAACTGGAGCGTCAATCACGGCAAAGCATAAACCAGCCACAGGCTCCGGCTGGACTCGGCATTTAATGCTGAGAGACGAGTTGCGTGTATAAGGCTTGAGTTTCCTTGGCGATGGTAGACCAACTAAAGAACTGTTCCGCTCGTTGGCGACCGGCCGTGGCAAACTGTTCACGCATTCGTCTGTCGGCCATCAAGCGATTAACGGCGGCGGCTAAATCTCGCTCGAATTTTTTAGGGCTTAACGGCGTAAAGGGAGATTCCGGCATTTGCTGAACCGGAACGAGGATGCCGGTTTCACCGTCTTCAACCACCTCCGGAATCCCTCCGACTGCTGATGCGACCACCGCCGTCTCACAGGCCATCGCTTCAAGATTGATAATGCCGAACGGTTCATAGATCGAGGGACAACAAAACACCGCCGCGTGCGAATAGAATTCGATGATACTCGGCTTATCCAACATCTCAGGGATCCAGATCACACCGGGTCTGTCGGCAGTGACTTCCTTGACGGCTGCCTCCATTTCCGCGGCGATTTCTGCGGTGTCGGGAGCTCCTGCACAGAGCACCACCTGGAAGTCCGCATCAAAATACTTGATGGCCCGGACTAGGTGGATGATGCCTTTCTGTCTGGTAATTCGTCCGACAAACAACACAAATGGCTTGGATGGATCGACTCCGTAGCGTTGAAGCGCGTCCGAAGATGATTGTTTTCTATATTCGACCGGATCAATCCCGTTATGGATGACCTTGATCCTCTCTTCGGGGATATGAAAATGGCGAAGAACATCCTGTTTCGTTCCGTACGAGACCGCGATTACGGCATCGGCCATTTCGAGAGCCGCCCGTTCCACCCATGAGGAGAAATCGTATCCTCCCCTCAGCTGTTCCCGTTTCCACGGGCGGAGCGGCTCTAATGAATGCGTCGTAATGACGAGCGGGATTCCGTAATTCAGCTTCGCCATGATGCCGCCAAGATGCGTATACCACGTGTGACAATGGACGAGATCGGCCTCGATGCCGAACGAGTTGAAATTCAGCCCCCGCTGAACGGCACCGAAGACCGACTCCAAATATTTCGGCCCCCCGTAATCAATCTTCTCGAGTGGAAACCCTCTGATGTGAAGGTTATGGTGAGCCACATACTGATCACCAAAACACCGAACTTCCACAGGAAGAAGCTTGGCCAATTCCTTACTCAGGTATTCCACATGCACACCCGCCCCGCCATAGGTATAGGGCGGGTATTCGTTACTGAGCATCAGGACTTTCATATTCTTGATTCTTCCTCTGGTTTGTTTGAGAGCACGTGAGATGACTCTTGTTAATCAGAACACACGTCGTGCGTCACCCAATCACACTACGCGCACGATATAACTGATCGTCGAATCACGCAAGCCCCCATCACAACCATCTCCTTTGACGTTGATCATATATCCTCCCTCTGACATTGCCGGAGTGCATCACATCTGATACACTCCGTCGCATCGCAACAAATGAGGAGCAACCATGCCAACCCCACATCCGCGTGTCAATGTCGTCCTGGAAGAGCCCGTTTACGAAGGACTACGCCGCTGGGCCAAGCGGGATGGCGTATCACTGTCCCTAAAAGTTAGGGACCTCGTCAAAGAGGCCCTGGAAGCTGAAGAGGACCGAGCGCTGGCCCGTTTGGCCGAAGCCCGAGAGCGGACACTCGATAAGAAGAAGGCTCTCTCTCACACCCAGGTCTGGGGACAGCCCAAACGCGTGAGATAATACGTGCCCTTCGAACTTTGCTACCACTACGACGTCGCTGCCGAAGATATCCCCCGCATCCCCTCGAACCTTCACCGCCGAATCGCCAAAGCCATAGAGTCGCGTCTGGCTCGCGCACCGCATCAATATGGCTCACCTCTTCGCAAAACACTCCATGGATATTGGAAGCTCCGCGTTGGGGATTATCGTGTCGTCTACAAAATCGACGGGAACGAGGTCTGGATATTAGGCATTCAACACCGCAAGACGGTGTACCAGGATATTGCGCAGAGACTTGGGGAATCGGAATAAAATAGTAGCGCTACAACCACATCAGATCTTGCGTAACTGATCTCTATAATACGAGGCGCCCCATGAGCATCGCAAACAGCCGGTCAAGAACAGTCCGTCCAACCCATCCTGGCGAGATGCTGCGTGAGGATTTCCTGCCGGATTATGGGCTAACCGTATCGAGTCTGGCCAAAGCCCTCCGAGTTTCGCGCCAAACCCTCCATGAACTGCTCCGGGAACGGCGCGCGGTGAGCCCGGACATGGCCCTACGCCTCTCTCGCCTCTTCGGCAACAGTCCTGAGTTTTGGCTGAACGCCCAGCAAGCCGTGGATCTGTGGGAAACCGCGAAGAGCAAGAAAGATACAATCGCACGTATCTCTCCCCTGACCGCCGCATAGCATCAGATCCTCAATCGTTCATCGGCTTTACGTCGAGTTGTCTACTGACCTTAAGAACCACACAAACCCTCATACCCAAGGACGAGGAGCGAATCCGAAGGAATGTGCCTATGGGATCACTCTGTCATCCAGGCCGCTAAAATACGCCTTTTCGCAGACGGTCAACCAGCAAAGGGCTTACCATATTGGGGAAAGTCCACCGTCAAGAACCGACCACAATCAGCCACTCAAATTCCTGTGGTAGACCACGCATTCTTTTTTGGTATACAAATGTTCATTGTGTTGACACCAACTGCTCGAACAAAAGTAGCCATTGATGCACATCTTCTAAAATAGGCACTGTGAGTAATACTGCAAAGGTGCGTGACTAAATGAGTGTCGCGGGAATACGCTCCAATCGTGGCGATATCTATCAGACGTTGATTGCCTTTGACTGGGCATTGACGGTCCTGTCCGATCCCGATTTCCAATGGCTTGAAATAGATTCGACAACCTATCTGGTAGACGATGTCGTAATTGGAAAATCAGATGGCTCCCTGATGTGTTGCCAGTGCAAAAAGAACCACGCTGATTTCAACGCATGGTCAATAGCCGACCTTGCTGGCGAGCTGGGCAAGGCTTCTCTGACACTGGCTAGATATCCACAAGCCCAAGTTCGCTTCTATTCGCGCAGCAGTTTTGCCGCACTTGCTAAACTGCAAGAATACAGCACCCTCTATGACAATGAGACCGACTATCATGCGAACTTAACCAAAGAGCACATAAAAACAAATAGTGATTTGGCCGCTCGCATTGCCGTTCAGGTTCCCGACCTCCCCACCTATGAATTCCTGCACCGCACCTACTTTACAATCAGCCCAGATTTTGATCGCATGGAGACTTTACTACGTGAACGTTTGCGCCAAATGGCAAGCAACTCAAATGCAGCCTTCGACGCTCTCTGGATACGCCTCGACAAACTTGGAGGACGTATGGAGAGTGGCAACCTGTCCGCTTCTACCCAACATCGCCTAACCAAAGCCGACCTCAAAGACATTCTCCATCACGCGGGAGCGATGCTGGTTCCAACGATGTCCATTGCACAAGTACGTACATCATTTGCCAGTACCTCAGCTATCGGCAGATCATGGCATCGGGACATTGCCGGACAGCACATTTCAACCCCGGTTGTGAATGAACTCCTGGCTGCCATCGATGCTAGGAAACGTGCCGTCTTGCTTACGGGGCTTCCGGGTTCAGGAAAAACCTGCGTGATGTTGAGCCTGCAAGAAGCTTTGGAGCAGCGCATGCAAACCCGAGTGGACCTTGTGCCGCTCTTCATCCAGTCTCGCGAATTCGCCGACCTGGCGACGGCGCGGGAGCGCCAGGCACAGGGCCTGCCAGAACAATGGGTAGAACAGGCCGCCCGCTTGGCGGAAGACGCGCATGTGGTTGTGGTCATCGACTCACTGGATGTCTTATCCATCGCCCGCGAACACGACATATTGACGTATTTCCTGGCACAAATTGACCGACTGCTGCTGATTCCCAATGTCACTGTTATCACAGCTTGCCGCGACTTCGACCGCAAATACGACCGGCGCATTGCCGCACGGCAATGGGATTGCGAATTGCAGTGCCCGCCGCTTGACTGGGAAACTGAAATTGCGCCGTTGCTCGACAAGTTGGGAATCGATTCAACCACTATTGATGCCATCACCCGTGAGCTGATCCGGAATCCCCGCGAACTGGCTCTGTTTGTCGAACTGGCCCAGCGTGAAGGCAGTTTCAACGTAGTAACCAGCCAAGCGCTGGCACAGCGATATCTCGATACCGTCGTGCGGGCTAACCCTGCGCTGGGTGACGCAGCGATGCACGCCATTGAGGCTATAGCTGACGCAATGCTGAAATCACGCAGTCTGGCTATTCCTCATCAGCGCTTCAATGCCACGCAGGACATTCAGCGACAGCTGCACAGTCTCAATGTGCTACAAGATACCCATGACGGGAAATTAACATTTGGTCATCAAACTCTACTGGATGTGTTGGTGATAAGCGGCGCTGTGCGCCGGGGCATCACGCTCAATGAGTTCATAAACGACTTGCCGCCAGTACCGTTCGTGCGTCCAAGCATCCGCAGCTTCGTTGCGCAGTTGACAACTGGGGATCGCCGCGATCTCAGGAAGCAAATACGCACGGTATTAACTGGTAGGGCCGCTTTCCATATCCGGCGTTTGGTTGCTGAATCGTTTGCCCAGCAAATACCACAGGATGTGGACTGGCCCTTGATCCGTGACTTGCGAAATACACACCGCGATGTGTTTCAGGTGATTTACACGCAAGCCACAGCGATTGAGTGGCATTACTTCTGGCTTTCTCATCTGGTGCCAATGCTGAAAGAGACACATGATGCAGAGGGTCTAAAAGCGCATGTGCATCGGGTAGCGCAGTGGAAAAATGACGATCCCGCAGGAGTACTGAGTTTCTGGGTGGATGCCTTGGCTCTGGACTGGCTGGATGCTAATGGAATCGCCGCGCAATTAGAGCTTCCTCTATCCGAATTCCAAGGAGAGAATTTGCCGTTGGTTGCGCCCTTGCTAGAGCATCTACTCAGCAGGCCGAGGTCAGAGCATAGTCTCTTGGGTCATGTTGTCGCGCGTTGTGTAGCCGCTGGCGTTGTTGATGACAGGATGCTATGGCGGTATATCGCTGGCGACATCAACAAAGACCACGTAATAAGTTTACACTTCGACAAGAAGCTACATTGCCAACCCCATGACTTTGGAGACATGAAGGACAACTTCCTGAAACAACGGATGGTGCAATCCACTGTCCTCCTCGATTTAGCGTTGGAAGCAATCGAGCAGTGGAGCCAAATCCGGTCATCTCGCTACGGCGAGACCAAAATAGGCTATCGAAGTGAGTACCTATACGACACCTCATACAGTGACACCCATACACAGACTGATGATCGATACATGGCCAGCCAACGGATTCTGCTAGATGCAATTGAGGCGGCCATTCTTGACCATGCCACAAAACACTCCGACTGGTGGCAGAAGAACCGAGAGCGTCTATGCTTCAACCACGAAGGTGCCTTGTGTTATTTCGCAGTCCTTGCCGTCACACGTTCACCAAGATCCAACCTGGATTTGATCGGCCGCTTGCTGTGTGACAAAACATTGCTTGAGTTCGAGCTTTCTTTCGAATTGTGCACACTGATCCAGTCAGCATTTATATACCTTGATAACGCCATACAAGATGCCGTTCTGACGGTACTACAAACCTTATGGGAAGGACCTGCAACAGATGAGGGGGCACGTTCTTGGATATTGAAGAATCGTGCAGAATACATATCCGCCATTCCATGCTACCTTCGCTCGATGGAAGCACAAGCAATACTTGATGCTTACGAAACAACAAATGGGACATTGATTCGACAGCCGTCTATGGGCATGCACGGCGGCATGATCACCGCTCCATTTTCATTTGAGGTATTTCTGAATGTCAGCGATGCCGGCGTAATTCGTTTACTGGCACATTACGCTGACTACCACCGTGACTTCGATGATTTCTTAGTCGGAGGAGAGCGAGAGGTTGGCCTGCAACTGCTCGAGGCTTCATCTCGACACCCATCGCGCTTCTTGGGATTGATGATTACGCATTGGGCCAATATTTCAGCAGGTTTTCGGGATGCCATCATGCAGGGCATCACCAACTACCTGGCACATCGCCATGGAGGCTTACAACCCAACGGCACTTGGGTACCGTGCGAGGAGCCCGATGCTCCTGCCTTGGGGAGTCAAATCATTGAGGAACTGGAAAGACACTCAATCCACTGGCAACTCAATCGCTACACGGCCAGGGCCCTGGAAGCCTGCGCACATGTCATCGAAGATACACACACTGCTACACGGCTGGTGCATTTGGCAACTGGCTTTGAAGCTCTTACAGAAGAAAGCACTATCCATAAAGATTCAGTTGACTTGATTAACATCGGCATCGGCATGACAAATGGAAAGGTCGCTGAAGCCTTGATGATTTTGGCCAACAATCTTGAAGAGCGTGGCATTGCACTACCAGAATTGTTACCACATACACTACGTCGATTTGCCAGCAACAAACACCCTGCGATCCGCGCCCTGATTCTACGACGTTTGCCATATCTCCAAAGCCGGAATCCAGATTTGGGCTGGGAATTATTTCACCTTGCCATGCAAGATCCTGTGGGGCTTTGGCAACACGCCGAACGTTGTCTTTACTACGCCTATCACGATCACTTCCAGAAAGTTTCCCCCCTGCTTGAGCGCCTCCGTCATGAGGGCAGCAAAAAAGACATGGAAACTTGGGGGCGCATTTCGGCCTTGGCTGCCATGACGGGACACATCGACTTTGCCAAATTGCTTAGCGAATTGATCACATCAGAGATTTCCGAAGCTTGGCAGGGAGCAGCACACGTTTGGACCCACCCTGTAAACATCAAACTTCACCGCGAGCAATGCCTCGCAGGTATCGAAGCAGGCCTGAAAGCAAACAGCCCTCATGCAATGATAGTCGCTCGACAAGTAGAAAACATCTTTCGAAACAATGCGCAACCTATCTCTATTCCGATAGAACTGATACACCTCTGCTTTAGAGCGTTTGAAGACGATAGTGAACACAAACATCACCGACTTTTCGGATTCGATGAATGGCTCAACGCCACTTCGCAGTGTGATCCAGAGCTCGCCTTAGCCGCAACCGAGATTTACCTGGCCTATGTCCGTCATGCCGAGCCGTACTTTTACGACCATGAAAATCGACTGGTCCAGCTAATGACCCGGCTTTTTGCAGAAGCCGAGGAACGAGAAGAATCCGACCATGGCGTGATGCTTCAACGAGTGGTGTCGGTGCAAGACTTGCTGTTGTCATTGGGAGTGAGTTCTATCAGCGATTGGCTAAAGGCGGCTGAGAGGCAATAACTACGTGCTCATGGAAACAGGGGACTGCCCCTTTGGTCGCATTTATGGTCAGGGAACAATCTCATATGTCTATGTTACTGTTGGGTGACGGTCAACTAACTTGTTCTCTGACACCTATTTCCATCGGATTCGGCAATGACCAATGATCAGGTCACTATGACGCAGGCCATGACTCAATCTGCTCTTTATGATTCTTTCTGGATCTTCCTGGATCACTTTAGGAGAGGCTGAGGCAGGGCTTGGCAGGGGAACGACCAACGTAATACTTTGACTTCCCGTACTACATGATCGAACGGGGCGCCACAGTGAGATAGTCCAGATATCAAAGCTCCACCCCCAATCATTTTACCCATCGGCTACTCAATTGGAGGCAAATTTGTCTCGGCAAGTTTCCAACCATTCTTGGGGAAAACAGCATGAGCATTAAGCTCTTGGTCGAAGATATAGATGCTTTGTCCATTCGCAAAGAGCTTCAATTGAAGGCGCCGAACATAACCCTCTCCGGTCCTGGTATCAGTTGCAGTGACCATCGGAAACGCAACCGCTACTGGTCTGAGGCCCCGCAGGATTTCTGAGCGTTTCCCCAAAGGCCAGTTCCCATCCCGAACCGACGCTCGAAAGACTATTCGTGCGGTACCATCTGATTCGTTGAAGCGTTTGACGTATGTCGGGAAAAACTCAACCTTGTGAGACTCTTTGTCCCCAGAAAGTACAACGTATGCATCTTCCGCTGGGACGGCTAAAGGAGTATGGCCTCCTAGCATAAGTGGCCGGGACCAGTCGCCGGCGACAACAATCGTCGCTTCCGCTACCAGCGAGCGTAGGTTCTCTCTTGCTGTTTCCATCCCAGTTTCAGCTGTTTGGATTCGGGGTTGCCTTTCAATGGGAGAAATCTTGTTAGTATCTTCTATCCGTCGACGAACCCACACGAAGACTCTGTCTGTATTTGAGGACGGTCTAGAGATTTCGGAGTGACTAACATCAACAGGATACGGAGTAAGATCACACCGGGTGGATGCATCACCTCGGTCAACAGCCACAAGCCCTTCGTTACCAGGCAGCGTCTCATAGGCGCAGAAAGATCTCGGCAGACTAGCCCCCATTTGGTCGCGATCCCTGAGGAGATTCTGCCACGAGTTTTCCAAGATCTGAAGAAAACTATTTAGGTCATCCGGTTTCATACCGGCAAACTGCGGATTCATGCTTATCCACGAGGCGTATACAGCAAGGTCGGCTCCGTGCGATGGAGTTGAGAGGAAAATGACAGCCTTAACTTTATCGAGGTATTCGAGATCCACCTTGCTGGGACGATTAAGCTCGGAGAGCATGGCTTTTGCGATCAATCCCCCCATGCTATGAGCGATGAAGTGTACGTTTTTATGGTTCTCAAAAACCCCGTCGTCCTTGAGGTTTTGCAAGGTCCTCGTTGCAATCTCTGTGATTGTACTCGCGCGAGAAAATTTTGGGGTGTAGTAACCAACTCGGTAAACTGAAGATGATGGGATGGCTTCTCCAAGGAGTGCTGGAAAATACGCCCCTGTCTTTTCGTTAGTCCACGAAGACACGGCGTCTCCTGTTACGCCGTGGATGAACACAAGGACCGTTTCTCCTTTCGCATCTGTCATATACCCACTAGAGTAGGTAACTTGAGTCCTCTTACTATCCTCGTTGAGTAGCAGACACCCAGGAGTAGCTAATAGCAAGGCTGGCCACAGAAAAAAGAGCTTCAGGAGGTATTGTTTCATACAGAGAATCAGTAGTGTTCGATAAGAAATCAAGAACAGGCTACTGCTGTATGCGAACCGTGTCAATAATGTGATTGGGAGTACTTAGATAGCAAGTTAAGTTGTCCGGTATATGTAACACGTTATCTACCCGACTGTTCCCCTCTGAGCAGAAACTCAACTCCGCGCCGAACATATTTCGCGCACAATGGGTCGAGGCGGCACGATCGACCGTCTGGTTGACGTCCGGATAGAAGCTAAACCAGATAAGAGCCAAGTCCTACAATCACACATCACGAACACCTCAGATCAATCCCCGCTTTTGGAGATAATCTTTGTCAATGACCGGGGTGGATTTGGGCAGCTGGCTGCGTTCTTGGAGCAATCGTTCGACGTACTTGCCGATGAGGTCGGATTCAAGATTAACGGGATCGTTGACTTGCTTGAGGCCCAACGTGGTGACTTTTGCCGTATGCGGAATAATGGCGATACCGAACCCGTGCTCGCTCACTTCGTTGATCGTGAGGCTGATGCCGTCCACGGTGATCGAGCCCTTTGCGACACAATAGCGCAAGATGTCCGACGGCGCCTCAATGGTAAAGAAGATAGTATTGGCGTCTTGATGCCGGCTCCGAACAATGCCGACTCCGTCCACATGGCCGGCTACTAGATGCCCACCGATGCGTTCGTTCAGCTTCATCGCCCGCTCTAAATTCACCGGCGTGCCCACGTCCAACTTGCCCAACGTCGTCACCCCTAAGGTCTCGACGGAGACTTCTACGGCAAAATCTCGTTCGCCGATCGTGACCGCCGTGAGACAGACCCCGTTGACACTCACGCTATCTCCGATTTTCAGATCACCCATGACAATCGACGCAAGAATCGTCATCCTGGTCCCGACCAGTGTCTTTTCCAATCCGGCAATCGCTCCCATTTCCTCAACAATTCCTGTAAACATCGGTTCCCCCTCAACTCTCTCCTTAGGACGTCAATAGAAATCCGCTACTTCAGAATAATGCTGGTCACATGTTCGCGCCGTACCCACTCGCTGATATCTTGGATGGCTTGCACCGTCCCCACAGCGATGCAGCCCTTTGTCCAATCCCCCCACGTTGTCAGATCTCCAAGCCAACTCCACATCTCAGGAGGTCCGTGCACACCAATTTCACTGCCAGTTCGTCCCTCTTTTCGTTGCAGCTCGGTCGGATACCCCACAGGAATGAATATCGCAAACTTGCTTGAAGGTCTAGGCTCTCCCAGATCGTATTCACCAAGAGGAGTTTTCTTATCTCCTTCCTTGAACTTGTCCACGCCGCCACTGCCGAGAGCAACCGTATACTGGCCTTGGCTTTGCCCTTCTTTGCATAACACCAGTTGATGTGTGGAGGTTTCAACCATCAGGCTTGTTCCCGTCTGCGGACATGCGGCATGTGCCTCGATTGACGCAACCGCCAGCCCCAACAATCCAGCGCACCCTATCCCAATGGTTCTTAAGCTCCACCGCATTGCGCCAGACCTCCACATCTGGTTGCAATTATATCGCAGCACCTATGCCCTCTTCATCGCCGCCCAGAACACACCACCTGCCACAACTTGAATGCCGGCAATGATTGCAAACGCCTGGACATAACTCAAATTCGCAATCAAGACGCCTGCCAGCAGAGGTCCGCTGGCATGGCCGATATCCATAATCGTCCCTTGCATCCCCAGGCCTGCACCCAATCGCTTGAACTCTGAACTATCTGCTACAAGGGCCGATGAGGAAGACGACACGACCGCTTCACCGAATCCGAACCCGGACGACAACATCAGCAAGACGGGAAACATCGAGACATGCGGAATACAGACAAACGTCGCCGCACAGACCATCAGTCCCAAGAGAATCAACGGCTGTCTCCCCACCCGATCGGAGACCCGCCCCATGATCGGCTTGGAAAAGAACGACGTGACGGCCTGAACCGTAAACAGCAGGCCGACTTCACCGGGGTTCAGTCCTGCCGCGACACCGTACAACGGCAAAAAGGCCATCAGCGCGCCGTTCGCAATCATCTTGGCGGCATCGGTGATGCTGGTGATCAACACCTTCTTATTTTGCGAAACGGCGGCAAACCCCTTCCACATTTCGGACAGCACGGGAGACAGCCCCTTCCCGTTCCTAGGTGGTGTCGCCACATCCAAATGTAGGCTATAGAACAGCGCCATCCCAATACAGCCGAACACACCGGCCGTCACAAATGCCGTGGAGAACCCCACGGTATGCACGAGGTAGCCTCCCAGAAACGGCCCCAGCAACGCACCGGATTGCGTACAGGCCGTATAGGTACCCAACGCCCTTCCTCGCTGTTCCCGATAGAGTTCCGCCACTGTCGCAAGGGCACTCGGGGCAAAGATCGCCGTGGCCAACCCATGCATAGCCCGCAACGCCGTCAGCATATCGACGTCGTTGATGAAGGGATAGAGAAACGGCGGCAGCCCGAATGCCACCACTCCGATCCGCAGCAGAAACCGTCTCCCATAGATATCGGAGAGGGCTCCGGACGGGAGCTTCAGAAGCACACCCATTAAGGTCGAGACAGAGACGATCAACCCGATCCGTTCCGGACTCGCGCCCAGCGATTCCGCAAACAGGGAGAGGGCCGGCATACGGATCATGTTGTAACTGATGAAACAGAAGATACCGACCGTGCAGATCAGGAGGAAACTACGTGACGTGGTCATGGGAGAGAAATGTTTCCGTATCTTGTATTTCAGACATTCCGCTGTTCGACAAGCGCCGATTGCCAGAATGCCTCATCGGCATCTGCTATGAAGACCCTATCCCGTCGCTCATGGCTGTTGTTGAACATCGACGGTGAGTTGCATGGAAAAGAGTGCTCCGGGATCTTTCCGGATTCTCGCCTGGCGCAACAAGGTTTCCAGAGAAGGCGTGACCAGACCTTCGAATGAGCGCTGTCCGTTGGTCACCACAATGACCGGCTTCGATGGATCGATCATCTGATCATTCAAAAAGAGGCTGTACCGACGGATCCGTTCGGTCTTCACCTCGATCCGATTCGTTTCAGTCATTGCAGCATTCAGCTTGGCATATTCCCGCCGCGCCAGCTTGTCGTCGCTCTTATCGACCAGATCATCGGAAAAGGCTGCGATGGGATCAGTGGCATCGAGACGCACCCAGCTGAATGGTTGGAAATGGGTGGCATCCCGGACGACTGTCAATTGTAAC
>JAOUPN010000182.1 GCA_029879905.1 Nitrospira sp.
TATTCTCAAGGAGATGGCGGCTGCGGTTCATGCGGAAGCCGGCAAGTTGAATCGGCGGATCATGGTGATTGCCGAAAGCGATTTGAACGATTCACGACTTATCGGCCTGCCGGGAGCAGGCGGATACGGCTTGGACGGTCAGTGGAACGACGATTTCCATCATGCATTGCGGGTCGTGCTCACCGGGGAGGAGAAGGGATATTACCAGGATTTTCACGGGATCAACGACCTTGTGAGCGCTATCCAGGACGGATTCGTGTATCATGGGCAGCACTCGGTCCATCGCCGCCGCCGGCACGGCAATTCATCGCGGCAATGTCGCCCTTCGCAATTCGTCGTCTTTTCGCAGAATCATGACCAGGTCGGGAATCGGGCGGTCGGGGACCGCTTGAGTACCCAACTTTCGACCGATGCGATCAAGGTGATGCGAGCCTTGGTGTTGCTCGCGCCGAATATCCCGCTGTTGTTCATGGGGGAAGAATATGGTGAGACAGCGCCGTTCCAATATTTTATCGAGCATGGCGATCCTGCGTTGATCGAAGCGGTGCGGAAAGGCCGGCAGCGAGAATTCGCCCACTTCGGGTGGAACGCCGAGGATATTCCCGATCCGCAAGGTGAGGCGACCTTTGAACGGTCCAGACTGAATTGGGATGGACGAGATGATCGGCAGGAGCAGTTGCTTCATTGGACGAAGGAGCTCATCCGTCTGAGGAAAACCGTTCCGACGTTAGGGGCCGGAGATGCCGAAGGTCTGCACCATACCGTCCTCGGAGTTGAACAGGAGCATGTCGTGGTTCTGCATCGTTGGTCCGACAAGGGTGACGGATCATTGATCATCCTGGGATTTAATCGGGAGCCCGTCAGCCTTGTACTCACCGAACCACCGGGACAGTGGCGACGACGGCTGGATGCCGGTTCAGCTAAGTTCGGCGGATGTGAAGAGGGGGCGCTGCCGGAAGAACTGGCCATCGATACGCATGGTTTCTCCTTGACGATCCCACCGTTTGCCGCGGCCGTGTTTGCCGCAGGGGAGTCTAGCCGACCTGAGTGAGGCCTTTAGGTCTCACTGCTTGTCTTCATTGCCGATGCACGAAATAGTAGGGGAGGTAGGGCATGACGGAGTCGCTTTTTACGCATATTCTTGATCGGTCGCTCGAGTGGCTGTCGACATCAGGGTTGCGGATGGTCATGATCACGATCGTCATGGCGGTGTTGTTGGCCGTCCTCAAGCGGGCGATGGGTCGTTTCCGTCGTCTGTATGAAGGAACCCTCCCAAATACTGCGCAGGTGAAAAGGGCTGATACGTTAACGCATGTCGTCGGTGATGTCGCCCGTGTGCTCGTCCTCGCCGTGGGTGGCATGATGCTGCTGTCGGAGGTGGGTGTGGATCTTGGACCGTTGCTGGCTGCCGCCGGACTCGGCGGCTTGGCCATCGGTTTTGGAGGACAAAGTTTGGTGAAGGATGTGATTTCAGGGTTTTTTATACTTTTGGAGGACTCCATCCGTGTCGGTGATGTCGTTGAGGTGGCCGAAGTGAGCGGTGTCGTTGAAGAGGTCAAGCTTCGTACGATTACGTTGCGCGATCTATCCGGCAATGTGCATATCGTGCCGAACGGCGTGATCGACAAGGTCAAGAACATGACGAAGCTCTATTCCTTTTATCTTTTTGAAGTCGGCATCGCCTATCGGGAGGACGTGGATGAAGTCATGGAGCTTCTGAAGTCGATCGCCGAAGAGGTGAGGGCTGACCCTGAGTTTAAAGACGATATTTTAGAGCCGTTGGAGATGCTTGGCGTGGATCAATTCGCCGATTCCGCGGTCATCATCAAATGTCGAATTAAAACACAGCCTATTAAGCAATGGCGGGTCGGACGCGAGATGAATCGACGCATTAAGAAAACGTTTGACGCCAAAGGGATTGAAATTCCGTTCCCACACCAGACCATTTACTGGGGCGAACCGAAGCAGGGACCGCCGCCGTCGGTGTATGTGGCGGGATTGTCATCGTCGGATACGACTTCCCTCAAATCGTGAAACGAGAACCGTGAAACGTGAAATGAACAGGGTGAGATAAGACCTGTCCCTGGTGTTACGGTCTGAAACGTTTCACCCGCCTTCGCAGGAAGCCACGGCTAGAAGACCCTGGAGGAATGTGCAGCGGGTGTCCTGCGAAGCCTTGGCGCCCAGCCTTCGTAGCCTGTCGGCTACTTCTGCGGAGTAGGCTCGGCGAGGTGTCGCCGAAAACTAAAAAGGGGACACAGCTGTTTGGCCTTCGTAGCCGAACTATCTTGGCGAAGTAGGCGCCGACCGTGGGGCTCCACGTTTGACGTTTCACGTCTCACTGACTCAGCAGATGAGGAGCGCGTTCTCACTCGGCTTTGAAGTACAGGACTGAAAGCGGTGGAAGCGTGACGGTGATGGAGTGGGGAAACCCATGTGCCGGAATCGGTTCGGCCTGCACGCCCCCTCCGTTACCCATGTTGCTTCCGCCATAGATCTGCGCGTCGCTGTTTAATAGTTCCCGATACCGGCTGAGGAATGGGACACCGATTCGGTAGTCCTGACGAGGAATCGGTGTGAAATTGCAAGCGCAGACGATCTGATTATCCTGCTCTTTGGCTTTGCGCAAAAATGAAATAGTGGAGTGCTCGGTATCGTTGATGTCAATCCACTGAAATCCTGTCCAGTCGTAATCGACTTCGTGGAGCGCGGGTTCGTTTCGGTATAACCAGTTGAGATCGTGTACGAACCGTTGCAATCCTACGTGCGGTTCTTGCTCGCAGAGGTGCCATTGGAGACTGTCGTCGTGGTTCCATTCCCACCATTGGCCGAATTCTCCACCCATAAACAACATTTTCTTACCTGGGTGGGAATACATGTATCCGTAAAGAGCACGGAGATTTGCAAAGCGCTGCCATTGATCACCCGGCATCTTGTCGAGCAAGGATTTTTTGCCGTGTACCACCTCGTCGTGCGACAAGACCAGGACAAAGTTCTCATTGAATGCGTAGAGCAGGCCGAAGGTAATCTGATTTTGGTGGTATTTGCGATGGACGGGGTCTTTTTGAAAATAGTCCAGCATGTCGTGCATCCAACCCATGTTCCATTTGAATGTGAAACCCAGACCGCCTGTATAGGTCGGCTTTGATACGCCGGGCCAGGCAGTGGATTCCTCGGCGATCGTGATCGCCCCGGGATGTGTTTTGTGGACTTGGACATTCAATTCCTTTAGGAACTCGACGGCTTCCAGGTTTTCATTGCCGCCGAACTGATTGGGGACCCATTCGTCGGCCTTTCTCGCATAGTCGCGGTAGAGCATGGAGGCAACGGCATCCACGCGCAAACCGTCGATATGGTACTTGTCCAGCCAGAACAGGGCGCTGTTCTGGAGAAAGTTTCGCACTTCGACGCGCCCATAGTTGAAGATCCGGCTCTTCCAGTCCGGATGGTAGCCAAGCCTCGGGTCTTCATGGTCGTAGAGGTGTGTGCCGTCAAACCAGGCCAGCCCATGCGGGTCGTCTGGGAAATGCGCCGGTGCCCAGTCCATGATGACACCGATTCCGGCTCGATGCGAGGCATCAATGAAGGCCATGAAGTCTTCGGGAGGGCCGAAACGGCTGGTAGCGGCGAAATATCCTGTTGCTTGATATCCCCATGATCCGTCGAACGGGTGTTCGGTGACAGGCATCAGCTCGATATAGGTATAGCCCATGTGTTGCACGTACGGAATGAGCTTGTCGGCCAATTCTCGGTAGGTCAGCCAGCGTCCGCCTTCTCCCGGCACTCTCATCCAGGAACCGAGATGGACTTCATAAATGGACATGGGTGAGGTCAGTGGATTCGACTGGGTGCGATGTTCCATCCAGTTCTGGTCTAACCATTGATAGGTACTAAGGTCATGGACGATCGAGGCAGTCCGCGGCCTGAGTTCTGCAGAGAACGCGTAGGGGTCGGCCTTTAAGAACGGGGCTTGCTGATTCCGTGCCCGAATCTCATATTTGTACAGGGTGCCGGGAGAGAGGTCTGGAATGAACAGTTCCCATAAGCCTGTTCCTCCTCGGCCGCTCATCTGGTGACAGCGGCCGTCCCAGAGGTTGAACTCACCGACGACACTCACTCTAGAGGCATTCGGAGCCCAGACAACGAAGTGGACGCCGGTGATTCCTTGAATGGTCCGAACATGGGCCCCCAGGGTTTCGTAGGCTTGAAAGAGTTTACCTTCCGTGAACAAGTGGAGGTCATGGTCGGTGACCATGGGAAGGAAGGCATAGGGATCATGCCGTTCTGTGACCGTTCCGGATTGGTCGGTCGTACGAATGCGGTAACTAGACGTGGATGAGGTGCTGCGCAACGTGCCTTCGTAGATTCCATCGTCATGGATCTGCTTCATCCGCACCGGCTTGGCCTTGGGTTTATCAGAAATGAGATGAGCTTCTGTGATTCCGGGAAGAAAAGCTCGAATTCGGAGGCTCTGTTTTCCGGCAGTGGCGATGGGGTGCGGCCCGAGAATGGCATGGGGATTCCAGTGTTCCGCTGCCAACAGTAGTTGCATGTCGTCGAATTCGTTCATCATGTCCTCCCTCGTGAGATCTGCAAGCACTATCCTAAGGGTATAGGACGTGTTATGAAAGAGGGCTTGCAAAAATACGTATAGGTGAACCATCAAGGTCTACGGGTGCACAACCCCCGACAGGAGGTTGTGTGAAGATTTTAGAATAAGAAGGGTATCGAGGAATGCTCGCCGGCTGTCTCTGATCGTATTGTAAGGTCTCAAGGTACATGTCATGTTCTTGGTTGGAAGTATGGGAGAAAACTGGACGAGACTTGATCATGTGCTTATGATGCTGAAATTGAAAACTCAGTAGAAACGACCTCTGTGTTCAGGGGGATCAGATAAAGATCAATGGTGGTTCGAAGACGTTCGTTATGAATGAGGAAGAAAAGAAGACGCTCGACGCCACCTCACGGTTTATGACCGTGGTGTTTCTGGCCGGCCTGGGATATCTGCTGTTCTCCACCTTTCAACCCTATCTTTCCGCTCTTGTCTGGTCTGCGGTCCTCTCATATGGACTGTATCCCCAATATTGCAAAATTGTTGAATTGACCGGACAACGGCGGTCACTCAGCGCCTTTATTATGAGTCTTGGCGTCACGGTCGGTTTTCTGCTCCCGTTGGCGTATCTGTCGTTTTTGATCGGCAAAGAATTGGCCAGTACCTATCTCATGGTCGTCTCCCTTCTTGAGAATCGGCCGAGTTTTCTTGATCAGTGGCTGGCGCATCCTTGGGTCTCGGGGTTAGTGGAGCAAATGCAGGAGTTTCAGCGGATGACCGGCACGGACCCTCGCACGGTCTTAGTGGATAACTTGGCCGAACTAGGCGGTAGACTCGTTCAGCAGCTGACACATGTCGCCGGGAATATTTTATTCGGTCTCATCGAACTCGGCATTGTGCTGCTTTCCACGTTTTATTTTTTCCGTGACGGAGCCAATTTGATCGAGTGGGTGAAGGATCTCTTACCCCTGGAAAGAAACCATCAGCAGATGCTCTTTCTCCGGTTCCATGAAGTGGTAAGGGGAGCGGTGTTCGGCAATACGTTGATTGCCGCATTTGAGGGCATTCTCGGAGGTCTGGCATTTTGGTTCGTCGGACTACCGTCTCCGTTACTCTGGGGAGCGGTCATGGGGGTCCTGGCCTATCTGCCGTTCGTCGGCGCCGGGATTATCTGGATGCCGGCGGCATTGATTCTCTTTTTAAAAGGTGATTATACGTCCGGAGTTGTCCTGTGTGTAGCAGGGACTGTCATTGCGATACTCGACTATGTGGTTCGAACCCTCGTCGTCGGAGGAGCTTCAAAGCTGCATACCTTGTTGACGTTCTTTGCCGTCTTAGGAGGTATTCGTTTCTTTGGTCTTGTGGGGATCGTGGCCGGTCCGCTTGTCGTGGCGGTCAGTTTCGCCTTACTCGACAGTTATCGCGCACAACGGTCCGCTGTCAGGCTGACAGGCACGGAGCCATGACCACAAGCGTCAGGCCGCAAGGCAGCCGCGGGTTAGCTACCATCAGGGCTATCGGGTATAAATTCCTTCGTGATAATGGGTTCTCCCTTGCCAGCGGGCTTGCATTCAATCTCCTCCTCTACTTTATCCCCTTGTTTTTGTTGATGGTGTCGTTGTTGGGATATACGGTTGTGGATTCCGACCGTGCCATGCATGAAGTCCAGGCTGTCCTCTTGGCATTTTTGCCTCATTCTCAAAAGGCGCTGGCAGAAAATGTTGCGACGATTGTTGCGAATAGAGGGAGCCTGGGGGTCGCAGGGTTCGCTTCGTTTTTGCTCTTCAGTACCTTTCTGTTCGGCTCGGTCAGGACCGTGTTGAATTGTGTATTCGAAGTACGGCAGGAGCGTTCGTTGGTTCATGGTGTCTGGATAGACTTTCTGATGATGGGTGCGACGGCCGTGCTGTTGTTGCTGGCCGTAGGAGTGGGGTGGTTTCTCACGGTGGTCGAGACCTTTGCCCAACAATTTTCTGCTTGGCGCTCCCTGGTCCAACCTGGTTTTGAGTTCGTCGGTAGGATGATCGGAACGAGTGCCATCGCCTGTGTATTCTATATCTTGTATCGATTTGCGCC
>JAOUPN010000183.1 GCA_029879905.1 Nitrospira sp.
CTGTTCGTTTATCGGCGTCTTCGTGGTCCTTCGCGGTCTCTCGTTTGTGGGGGCTGGCACATCCCACGCGGCTTTTGCCGGAGTCGCACTGGGTTTTCTCATGGGCTGGCCTCCGCTTGCGATGGCCGTTATTTTCGGTCTCGCAACGGTCTGGATTACCGGGTGGGTTGAAGAAAAGGGCCGAATGAAATTGGATGTGTCGATCGGCATTCTGTACACCGCCACGATGGCTCTCGCGATTCTGTTCATCGGATTGATGAAGTCCTATAACGCCGAAGTGTATGGCTACTTGTTCGGCAGCGTATTATCCGTCACATCTGAAGAATTGGCGGTGATCGGCGGCTTAGCCGTTCTGGTTCTTGGACTGATTGTGGCGTTTTCAAAGGAACTGTTCTTCATTGCCTTCGACCAGGAGATGGCTGAAGCATCCGGTGTTCCGGCACGCCGGATTTTTTTTCTTCTGTTGACGCTGGTGGGACTCACCGTAGTGATCGCACTAAAAACTGTGGGTGCCATTCTCGTATTTGCCATGATCCTCATCCCTGCGTCCACCGCCTATCAACTCACCCACAGTTTAAGAACGCTGACCTGGTACTCGGTTTTCATTGGCGTAGGGACCTCGTTGGGTGGCGTAATGATTTCGGCTGCCTGGGATATTCCGTCTGGGCCGGCCATTGTTCTGCTTGCGACTGCGGTGTTTTTTCTCTCATTGTTCCTTTCTCCGAAAGGATTCAAACTCGAACCGAGTCATAGCCACTAGCGTAGCGTCCCATAAGTTCCCGTACCTTCCGTTCGTGGTGAGCCCTTCGACATGGCTCAGGGCAGGCCCATCGAACCCTGTGGTGAGCGAAGCCGAACCATATGAACGGAACCGGTTGAACATACTTGCCCTTCGGCCAGCTCAGGCGAACGGTCAATGTCAGCGTATGAATGACGCACTGCACTCGGGTTTGATTGAATACCATTGTGGTCCTGATCTACCTCTGTATGCCGACTTACTCGGAGACGACTCCTTGCGCATCAGCGGTCTACACACGGGACAGACGAGGCCAAAATTGCCCCACATATCTCTTCATACACCTTCACTGAATGAGGCGATTCTCCCCTTCCTGAATGGACAGAAGGTGCCCTGTTCCCAGAAAATCGATAGGTTAAGAAATGGCACGGTTGATGCTCATCCCCTCGTAATAGAACCGATGTAGCTCACAGGGGAAATGACGGTGCGCTATAGGCTCCCCCCCTGTGCTGGCTAGAGAGATGGACTCCCCCCATAGACAAACGATATAATCGCTGGCTGACCGTTAGGAATGGGTTTTACTGAAAAGGAGCAGCTCAATGAGGAGTGTGACACTGACATCATGGTACGGTGGTTTGCTATTGGGCTGTGCGATAAGCCTCTTGGCTCCCACAGGGGAATCTCTCGCGGTAGAGGAAACGGGTTCGTTTGGAGGAATTGAGCCGAAAACTTGGGTGCTCGGGGCCCGCGCGGGGTTCTCGGTTCCCACACAAACACTGTCGGACAATTTTCCGAGCTCAACGGACATCGGTCCACTGGTGAATTTTCAGGCCCTCTATAGCTTTAACAACTGGCTTCTCGCCGGCATGATGGTGGAGTGGGAACGGCATGGAATCGGCATTGAATCACGATTTGTTGACGTAGATTTGGGCCATCAAGACACCGTGTCGGTACTTCCCACCGTCGAGGTGCGTCCAGTCAAATTAGGACAATTTGTCCCCTATGCGAACATGAGTTTCGGGGTAAACGTCAATGGTTTCGGTGAAAATGTGCGTGGCAGCAGGATTAGTCCGAACAATACCTTTGCCTGGCGCATCGGTTGGGGCGCCGATTACCTGCTCAATCAGCGGCTAGCTTTAAATGCGGAATGGGCCTACAAACGAAACGACGGGCATGCTCATACCAACGAAGGTCGAATTGATGACTGGAACGCCTCTTCGTTTGGTTTTCTTTTCGGTGTGAAGGCCTTCTTCTAACATGACACTGGAAAGTGTGCCGGCTTTGTTCTCGTATCTCTCAGAGGCTCACGAGACTGGACAGAGCGGGATTCGCCTCTTTGCCGGCTGCGGCCTCGCCGAACGGCCATGTCGAGCATCCTATATGACTATGTGATATCGTCCCCTATATCGAGAGTCGTGATGACCCGAGAAGTTCCTGTGAGTGTTTCTGCAACCTGTTCATGGCGGACACTTGGGCGAGATTCATGGAGGTCCGCAGGGCTCCATCCTACACGGCCTTTGCGGATCTGCCCTTACTCCAGGGCAGCTTGCCGACTGCGCTTCCACACCATACCGGTTTGCTCCTTGGAATTAAATCCAAGCTTTTCATAAAACTTTGGGCGTCTGGTGCACAGCCAAAACAGTTCGACATGTTCGAGTCGGGGATGGTGAAGAATACGCCGAACGATTTCGGTCCCGATACCTCGTTGCTGATAGGCTCGATCAACAATGACATCCCAAATTGACGCACGGTAGGTGAAATCCGTCAGAACACGACCAAAGCCCACCAACATGTCCTGATCCCACGCGCAAATGAGCACATCTGTGTGGCGTAACATGTCCCTGGCCGCCGCCTCCGTTCGCCCCTTTGCCCAAGGGGCTTGCTGGAATAGGCGAACCAACTTCGCAGCATCGAGATCGTGCGGCTCCGAATAGGTAATGAGAGTCTTGAGGCTGGAGGGCATCTTGTACTACATTAAATCATCATCGAAACCAACGTTAACACTGAAGTGTACGAGGAAACTCATGTCGACGCAAGTACGCAGTTGCCCGAAATGCTTTCATCTGATGTGGTTAGGAACAGACCACTACGAGAGGCTAGATGAAGAAACTGTCAGCACCACATGTCCGCACTGCAACTCCGCCGTACGCTTCAAATTGGTAACCGCAGGGGCGAATGCGGCCGGCCCCAAAATGGGACACTGACCGCTGTCGCAGTTTTGAGTTATGAGTTTTGAATGTTGAGTTCGAACTCCTTCGTTTGCATTTTCAACCCAGCACTCATCACTGATCCCTCACGGGATCATTTGAGGTTGCGGCCGGTTTCTTCCAACTCCGGCTTATTTCCAGGCATGATTTTTCGCAAGGCTGCACGATACTCCTGAATTCGATTCTCGTCGATTCGCCCTACCTCGATCTCTCGATCTTCCCTCATACGCTCAAGCTGATCAAGGAGAGCCAGTAGCGGCTGTATCGCCCCCAGCAATCGTCCCACCTCAAACGCTTCAAGGGATTCGAGCAGCGACTCGTTCAGTGTTTTATAGGGTGTCCCTGCACTCTGCGTGCGGAGACGGGAGACCAAATCTTCATATTCTTCAATGACTTCAAGTTGTGGCTTCACACCCGTTGGGACGGCCGTCAGATGGACGACCGACGGCAACTTTGCCGCATAGGTCTTCAACCGTGATGTCAACCCTCCTATCGTGTCGAGCAGATCAACCGTTCGCATAGATAGACCGTTTCATAACGCGGAGCCGTCCGCCTCTGACTCGCTACGCTCCAGCTATCATCGATTCAAGCCCCTTGGACACCGTTTCCATATCATCCGGAAATGGCCTTGTAAACTCATGTGCCTCACCGGTTGTGGGATGTTCAAACCCGAGCGTTCTGGCATGAAGCATCACGCGGGGTATGTCCAGGCCTCCGACTGTTCCGACCTTCCGCCCACCATACGTGAGGTCACCAAGAATGGGATGGCTGAGGGATGTCAGATGAACTCGTAATTGATGAGTCCGCCCTGTACGCGGATATAGGAGAACATGAGAAGCTACCTTCCCATATCGACGATGGACATGATAGTCCGTAACGGACTCTCGTGGTCTTGCAGTACGTGCTGAAAACATCTTCCGCTCTTTAATATCACGGCCGATGGCCAGTTCGATCGTCCCATGCCCCTTCTTCGGGACGCCAAAGACAAGTGCTTCATAGACTCGGGTAATCGTGTGATGCTTGAACTGAGCCGCTAAATGCCTGTGTGCTTGATCGGTCTTCGCCACAACCATGACGCCGGATGTTTCCTTGTCCAATCGATGCACAAGACCCGGCCGTTCTTTCCCCCCGATTGCGGAGATCGTCCCGCCCGAGGTCTGAAAGTGATGGAGAAGGGCGTTGACCAAGGTTCCGGTCCAATTACCGGGAGCGGGATGCACGACGATTCCTGGCGGCTTATTGAGGACTAGGAGTACATCGTCTTCATAGAGAATCTCGAGCGGGATCGCCTCCCCCTTCAGTTCCAGAGGCTCCGGCTTGGGGACATCCATGGTGATGCGGTCACCGGGTCTGATTTTCTGACTTGGCTTGACCACCTCATCGTTGACACGTATTCGCCCAAGTTCAATGAGCCGTTGGATGGCGGCTCTCGAGACCTCTCGCTCTCGATTGACGAGAAACACATCAAGCCGCTTCGGCTGTTCACCCGGTGTGATAATAAACTGCGTAATCATGGTCAGGAGACGCTACTAAAGAACCCGTGGGATTGCAATCAGCCACTGCGACCCGTCGGACCCATTGGTTCTAGATGCTCCACACATGATAAGGAAACAGCTCCTGGAGTAGTCCTCCTATGGCTGCGCCTCTTCCTCCTGAATATTTTTGCATAAAAATCTATTCGTGATCTTGCGTAAGGGATGAAATAGGCGGATGATCGTTTTTTAGAAAATGTGTCTTTGGTTGATGATTTTTTGAGCGTGGCAGGGACATGTCATGAGTCAGAACTCGAACCTCGAACCCCAACCGTCCGATATCCAGAACCTCTTTAAACGATATCTTCTTACCGAGCATTTTGACGAAATGTTCGAGGCAGCGGGTCGACCACGCCCCCATTATCGCCACTTATATGACCAATTGCAGTCGCTCTCCGTCAGCGAACTTGTCCAATATCACGAACAAGCGGCCAAAGCGTTTCTCGACGAGGGAATGACCTTTACCGTGTATGGAGACGCGCAACAGACTGAACGTATTTTCCCCTTCGACCTCCTTCCACGTATTATTCCGGGCAGCGAATGGCGACGCCTGGAACAGGGCCTACGACAACGTATCCAAGCGCTTAATGCGTTCTTGCTGGACGTGTACGGTGAGCAGCGTATCGTGCGAGAGGGGATCATTCCTCGTGAATTGGTCGAGGGCGCGTCAGGATTCCAACGGGAACTCATCGGCTCCAAGCCCCCTCGGGACATTTATATTCATATCGCCGGCATTGACCTCGTCCGTGATGCAAACGGCGACTACCTTGTACTGGAAGACAACCTGCGAAACCCGTCCGGTGTGTCATACGTACTGCAAAGTCGTGTGATCATGAAACGTGTCTTCCCGAGTTTGTTCGCCAAAATGCGGATCAGACCGGTCGATCACTATTCAAGTCAATTACTGGAAAATCTTCGTTACCTTGCTCCGGATAATCGAGAGAATCCCACCGTCGTCCTGTTAACGCCGGGAGTCTACAATTCGGCCTATTTTGAGCATTCATTCCTGGCGCGCCAGATGGGGATCGAACTCGTAGAGGGTCGTGACTTAGTTGTGGAGTCCGACCGCGTCTACATGAAAACAACTCAGGGGTTGCAGCAGGTGGATGTCATTTATCGGCGAATCGATGATGCCTTCCTCGATCCGGAAGTATTTCGCCACGATTCTTTGTTGGGAGTGCCTGGCCTCATGCGTGCCTACCACGCCGGGAACGTCGCGTTGGCAAACGCAGTAGGCAACGGGATAGCGGACGACAAAGCCGTCTATGCCTATGTGCCTCAGATGATTTCCTTCTACTTGAACGAGTCTCCTCTGCTTTCTAATGTCCCGACGTATCTCTGCGAAGTGGAGGCCGATCGAAAGTATGTACTCGAACATCTCCCCTCACTTGTCGTGAAGGCCGTGAGCGAATCAGGCGGCTATGGAATGTTGATGGGGCCCGCCTCGACGAAGGCGGAACAGGAAGACTTTCGTCGGCGCATCCGTGATAATCCGAGAAATTACATCGCCCAACCTATTGTGTCGTTATCGAAGTTGCCGTGCCTCGTCGATGATCGTGCCGGAGGCCTTGAGTTTGCCGGGCGCCATATCGATCTACGCCCCTTTGTGCTCTTCGGAAAGGACATTACGCTGTCACTCGGTGGGTTAACGAGGGTTGCCTTGCGCGAGGGGTCGCTGGTCGTAAACTCCTCCCAAGGCGGAGGCAGTAAGGGAACCTGGGTGCTCTATGGAGAGGACTGATAGCCGATGCTGAGCCGTACCGCTGAGTCATACTTTTGGATCGCCCGGTATACCGAACGAGCGGAATACACGGCTCGGCTGATCAACGTCCACTACCAACTCCTGTTGGAAAGCCAGACCTTGCAAGACCAAAGCGCCATTTGGCGCTGGTACCTTGAAAGCAGCGGGCAACTGGATTTGTATGAGCAGGGGGGACAGCCCCTGGAAACCACACCGGTGATGCAGTTTCTGACCCTTGACCGCGCGAATCCCAATGCCCTTGTGAATTTAATCAGTACCGCCAGAGAAAACGCTCGCGGCATTCAAGACCACCTGTCGAGCCAGGTCTGGCGTCATATTAATCATGCTCACCTGGCCTGGAAAGGCTACACCCCCGCCAGCATCGTCGCCACGCCGAATCGCCTGCTCAC
>JAOUPN010000184.1 GCA_029879905.1 Nitrospira sp.
CCGCCTGCTCACGGAACTCTTTTGTGTACTGCTGTCGAGGGACTCGGTCCATCTCACACCTCCAGACCTCTCATCATAGGTTGAAGGCGTCCACTTTTTCGAGCCTAGCACAGATAGGCCGCCACGATACTAGAGGGAACAATGCTGTTGAAGGTGTTCGCCTCCTCGTTCACCCCCCTACGTCACCCATTATCGTAGGTGTGCTGTCGCCACTCTTGCGTCAGAACCAACTGGAAATGCAGAGAATACAAACACGATATTGTGGGGCAAATTGTGTGATTCGCACACATCGTTTCAACTAAACTAGATTGACGGACGCTGACATTCGCAGGCGACTTCGGTGGGTACAACTCTATCAACAAACAGGGGACGAAGGCCTGGTGTGTCGACGGTGTGGGATCTCCTATCCGACACTTCGCAAGTGGATCTACCGATACCGAGAAGCCAGGGAGGCTGGCCTTCTTAGTCGCGGCCGCCGTATTTTCGAGCACGAGCGCGCCTTGATTCTCAGCCTGCGAGAGGAGAGGAAGTTAGCTAAAACGCAGTCGGGCTTTGCTATCTGGACTATCTTGCACCACTGTTGATCAAAGCCGGTATGTAAGAGCAAAAGGATAGGGAGTCTTTGTTGAAGCACCTCGTTCACGCGATTGTCATTGCCATACACGCCAGGGGCCCACAGGCTAGCACCAGTGAGACTGGAACTTCGGTTGTTTGATCTACTCTGGCACGCCGACGACAGCCTCTGTCTCAATGCGCTGGAGCGTTTCATGTGCAATGACCGTCCGGTCATTGCACAGCAGACGGCATTGGACGTAGCTTCCCAGCTTTCCGAGAATACATCTCCCTGCAAGGCCGATATTCTTCTCACTTAGTTCTTTCCGCGGTTTCCCTGTGCAGTGCGCTGTGACGAACAACTCTCGTACATGCGCCATACGACCGCTTTCGATCCAAAGCGGAGTTCACGACCGACGGCTCTCAGCGGGGAGATCTTACGCCGATCCGCACAAGAACTAGTGATAAATGGTTGCACCGTCGCAACTCATTGAGCAAGAGTCGATTATGGTGTATTGTTCGCGAACCATAGTAGCGTCTTGTGCGGATAGAAATGGTCGGTGCCAGCTCTAGCGCGGATCCGTTTAAACAGTGTTAGCCATCAGATACGTAGGCCTCATCGGTCGAGATGGCGCAGTCCTATCGCATTGGTAGGGCACTTGGGTTCATCAGAAGTTTCACTTGCGAAGAAGCGGAATGAATCCATTGACCCATGTCCAAAAAAGCTACCAGCGGCTTCGGAGAATGGCTGGATACACCCTGATTGCCCTGCCTCTGGCAATCATTCTGCTAGCTTATTTTGCGTTAATGGGGTCGTGCTTTGCTATCTTGACTATCTTGCTCAACTGTTGATCAGAGCCAGCATGTAAGAGCAAAGAGGTCAGCAATCTTTGTGGAACCGACTCGTCCATGCCAAAGGCCGACCGGGTAGCATCTGCGAAGTGAACCCCTCGCGCCAGTTTCTCTACACCCCCGGTGAGTGAATTGCTGCACAGTCATACACCACAAGAGACAGAACTCCAGGCCTGCTGAACCGCTGGCTAGACAGATGGTGCCCCCTGCGTTACACTCCGCCCATCCACAGATGGATCCCGTCTGGTTGTGTACCCATAACAGTACACTAACATTACACTTCAAGAGCGAAGCAGACCGATGCTGACACGACGCAATGCACTTCGATGGGCGGTAGGGGCGATGGCCTCTCTTGTCACCGACATGGAATCGATCACGCGAGAGACGCTTTTAGGAACAGCCCACGCGCAGGAACCGAGCAAGTCAGCTCAGGGCATGACCATGGAAGCCTGGATGAAGGACTGGATGAATGTCTCGAAAGCGCCGGGCGGAATGCTCAAGATCTCTAGATTTCGAGAGCCTATCTATTTCCTTACTGCCCCGATCTCCTGGACCCCCAATCCGGGCCAGGAACACTATGAAGCGGTCACCGTTCCCAAGGGATTCGTGACTGATTTTGCCAGCATCCCGCAAATATTTTGGTCGGTCCTCCGTCCTGACGGGGAATATGCCTATGCTGCAGTCGTTCATGATTATCTCTATTGGGATCAGGCCCGGCCGCGGGAAGAAGCTGATAACATTCTCAAGATGGCCATGGAGGATTTTGAGGTTGAGACAGTGACGGCCGGTACGATCTATCGTGCAGTTCGGGTGGGTGGACAAGGGGCGTGGAATGACAACGCGGAGAAAAAGGCCGAAGGCGAGAAGCGTGTTCTCACCCGATTCCCTCAGGATCCACGGACGAAATGGGAGGACTGGAAGCAGCGTCCTGGAGTGTTTGACTAATAAGAGATATATCGTGCAATAGAGATAAAAATGACACTTGTGCGAACGGAGAGGTCGTGAGAAGAGACGGGGTCCCTATAAGGCAGGCCACCTATCTGCTAGGCTGCTTCGCCACAATTATGGCAGCCCTTCTGATTCTTATAACTGCATTTCCATCGATGGTAGTAGGGGCTGAAGGGAAACGCGCTGAGGGAAAACGCATTGCGTTCGTGGTGGGCATCAATAGGTATGACAATCTAGGGGAGAAGCAGCTCGAACGAGCGGCCGATGATGCGCGGGAGATTTCCCGAACGCTCAAGAACCTCGGATTCGATGTTACTGAAGGAATTGACGTAACGATCTCGGAGTTTGATACGAAATGGCAAGCCATTCTAGAAAAGATAACCTCGGAAGATACGCTGGTCTTTTTCTTTTCCGGACACGGAGTGGAAGTCGACGCAGAAAATATGCTTCTCCCGCGCGACATTCCCTATTTTCAATTCGGTCGGCACACACAATTTAAACGTAAGGCGATTAGCGTGTCCCAACTGATGGAGGATCTCAAGACCGGGGATCGGCAACAGCCAAAAGTAACGGTTATGATTTTGGACGCCTGTCGTGACAATCCCACCATTCCCCCGGAATATCGAACGAAAGGCGGGGCGCCTCAGGGAGGGTTGGCCAAAGTTCAGAAAACAAGAGGGACGTTTATGATGTACGCCGCTGAGCCTGGCAAGGTCTCCTTAGATCGGCTGGGCCCTGGTGATACAGATCCCAACTCGGTCTATACGCGCAGCTTGTTGTCGCTGTTAAAACAACCCAACCTCACTATCCAAGATCTCGCAATTAAAGTGAAACAGCAGGTCTATGATCTTACTCAAAAAGTTGGCTATGACCAATTGCCCGAATATACAGACGGACTGATTGGACAATTTTGCCTCGCTGGCTGCGTTGCCAAGGCAAACGAGGGGGCTGTGGGATACAAGGAAAACATGTGGACTTCTGCTTATCCTACTTTGCAAAATGAAATTACCGGCAAGGACGGTGCGCCAATGGTGCTGATACCTGCTGGAGAATTCTGGATGGGAAGCACTGAAAACCAAATTGAGGACGTAGTCGCAATACAATGCGGCTACGCCGGTGGATCAAAAGAAGTACGTACTTTGTGTCAAAGATATCCCAAGGCTGAAGGCCCCCTGCACCGAGTCAATTTAGAAGCATATTACATGGACAAGTTCGAAGTGACGGTCTCGAGGTACGCAGAATTCATGCGAGAGACGAATCGGGCAAAGCCCTACCTTTGGGATCAGGTGGACATCAGCAAGCATAGGAATTTTCCCGTTTTGTGGGTTGATTGGCATGGTGCACTGGCCTACTGCACGTGGGCAGGAAAACGATTACCTACAGAGGCGGAATGGGAGAAGGCTGCTCGCGGGGCGGACGGGCGGATATTCCCATGGGGTAATGAGCCACCGACCGGCCGGTTTGGAAACTTCGGGAAATGGCTCACCACCAACCTTGACGATCCGCTCTATGACGGTCGCTCTGAACCGGTTGATCGTTACGAAGCGGGGAAGAGTCCGTATGGACTCCATCATATGGCTGGCAATGTCTACGAGTGGACGGCGGATTGGTTTGATGAGAACTACTACAAACAGAGCCTAGAGCATAATCCTAAAGGACCCTCAAGTGGTAGGTACAGAGTGATTCGTGGCGGGTCCTGGCATGGTTCGCCGATTGATGTTCGGTCTGCGGCTCGCGCAGTGGAAAATCCATCGAATGGGAATGGCATGCTTGGCTTCCGCTGTGCCCAGGACATTCCGAGGTAACCTTTTCGCTTTGACGCTATTTCCTGTTCTCCGGATCTGAAAAAGGCTGTAAAAAGCCGCTCGGTCTTCTCAAGGTACGTTGATCAAGGGACTGCGAGCGTCCGGCTCATGTGAATCGTGGTGTGCTAGATTCGTGCTAAAACTCTGCAAAGTAGGGCGCACTCCTCAGAATCAATAGAATCAGTAGAAACCTCGCAACGTCTCAATTTGCCTAATAAAACGGGGAAAACCACACAAGATCAAGCCATTGTAAGTATTGGTCTTTTTGAGCTTTTAAGGCGAGGGTCCTGGGTTCGAGCCCCAGCCGGCTCACCACTCCAATCAAATAGTTACAGTGGTGACCTTCCCCCATCCTACGTATGACTCCCTAGCCCTGAGCATCTTCCGGTTTGGACAAATTTGCGGAGAATATGGGTCATAATCTCCGCATAGTTTGCCCATATTAATCTTGCACGAGCGGACAATATAAGTGATAATATCCGCATGAGGTGCGGAGAATGACCTATATTCATGAGCGTCCCAATTGGCCCAAATTTACCTGGGATCAGGAGAATCTCGCCCCAAGGCTGGCTGCCGTGCGTCATCGGCAGGGGCATTTGCTTGGGCGTATGGAAGCTATCGGCTTTCCTCTTCGCCAGGAGGCGGTGCTGCAAACTCTTACCCTCGACGTTGTCAAATCCAGTGAAATCGAAGGAGCGGTCCTCAATCCGGAGCAGGTGCGATCTTCTATCGCACGACGGTTGGGGATGGATATTGCCGGAACGATCCAGGCCGACCGCCATGTTGAGGGTGTCGTTGAGATGATGCTTGATGCCACGCAGAATTTTGACAAGCCTCTGACGGCAGAGCGTCTTTTTGGATGGCATGCCGCGTTATTTCCGACAGGACGCAGTGGCCTTCATAAAATCATCGTCGGCGCATGGCGCGATGATTCCAGAGGCCCGATGCAGGTTGTCTCGGGGCCTGTGGGTCGTGAGAAAGTGCATTTCGAAGCACCCAAGGCCAAACGTCTGAAAGCCGAGATGGATCAATTCATAAGCTGGACTAATAATAAACGCGACATGGACCCTGTGCTCCGGGCGGCGTTGGCGCATTTGTGGTTTGTGACTCTTCACCCATTTGATGATGGGAATGGTCGTATCGCACGGGCGATTGCGGATTGGGTTCTGGCGCAGTCTGAACACCGCACGCAGCGCTTTTACAGCATGTCCTCGCAAATCCGTCTGGAGCGGAATGACTATTACGCTATCCTGCAACGCACGCAAACGGCCACTCTCAATGTGACTGCATGGATGGAATGGTTTCTTGGCTGCCTTGACCGTGCCATTGCCGACACCGAATCCACCCTTGTCGGGGTGTTCCGTAAAACACAATTCTGGGAGAACGCGGCCGGGAAATACATCAACGATCGCCAACGCCTCATTCTGAATAAATTGCTCGACGGGTTTGAAGGTAAGCTAACCTCCAGCAAATGGGCAAAGCTGGTCAAGTGCTCTCAAGACACAGCCCAACGGGACATTCAGGCTTTGATTGACCAAGAGATACTGGTCAAAGACGCGGCAGGTGGCCGAAGTACCAGCTATTCGTTGGCAGACTAGTCGCCAAAAAATGCGGGCTAGAAACGAAACGAGGAACGAACCGGGGTCAGGCTTCGCTCTCTTGACTATTCTGGTATTAAGTGCGGGTATGGATCCGGATATCACCTACGGATGCAGGAAGCCTCGGGTGGTACGCTGTGGGGGCCCACACAAGAGGTCTCTTCTCAACTACTCTGGTTGAGTGGAAGACCGTGTTAATGGAGTCGGGCTTTTATATCTAGACCGTCTTGGACGCCGGTTTCCCAGAATGAGGCGAGGAGCGGGGGCCACTCGCCCAGAGGCTCTGCCTAACGGCCTGAGTCAGCAAGCAGATTCACTCATTGTTCCGTTCATCTATCCACCTGATTGCAGGTCTTGTAAAGCTGCGCTAGAGTTTAACGCAGTTAAACTCTGCGTGGAGGGGTACTCATGGCACGAAAGACAGCGATGCTGAGATTTTCGGTTAGTCCGGCGCTTGCCAAAGAATATGAACAGCTTGCCGAGCGTGAGGGGACCACGAAGAGCGACTTGTTTCGACGGATGGTCGAAACTTATAAGGCCGAACGAGCGGAACAAGAATTCTTTTCCCTTCAGCGGAAGATGGGGGGGCGGGCACGCACAGTTGGGGATTTCACCGAGGAGGATGTCGAGCGGATTGTATTTGAGGATCGCTGATGAAGGTGGTCTTCGATACGAACGTCTTCGTCTCCGCGTTCATCGTGCCAGGGAGTCGAGGAGAACAGGCGCTTCTTCTGGCGCAGCGGCGGGAAGTTACCCTCTATACATCCGTGCCAATTCTTACAGAGACAGCTCGGGTTCTTCGTGAGAAGTTCGCTCAATCAGAACAAGACGTCACTGCCGCACTGAAAATGATCGGCCGGGTGGCAA
>JAOUPN010000185.1 GCA_029879905.1 Nitrospira sp.
CAAGCCTGCCTGAGCGCCTTCAAGCAGGAGCATCTCAAAATGTTTGAGGTCCTGGTGCACCGGCCTCCCCCACTCCTGATCGTGGTACTGAATCATATGTGGCTTTGTCCCGGCCCAATCACAACGCCCAGAGACCGAGGTGTCCCTCATCGACAATCCTGACACAGTCGCTCCCTCGCCACTGGCTTTCACGTTTATGCATCAAGCGGAATCCGGCCCTTGTTGATCGACAACCACTCTTCAAACGTCTGTATCGAGGGATTGAGCGACCTTGCCACCTCCGGATTGCGCGCTCCACAAAAGACTTCGTTAAAATCATGCTTAAATTGAAACATGTTCCCGAGATCTTCAGCACCGGAAAACCCAAATGTTCGATATGCCTCAAACGGAACGGCATGATACACAACGGGCTGCCCCAACGCCCGAGTCAGGGTCGCAGCCATTTCTTGACCGGTGAGATGTTCTCCGGCAATACCAACCGTCTTCCCGATAAAATCCTGTCCGCCTTTCACGATCGCAAAACAGCATTTCCCGATATCCTCTACCGCAATCCCGGGTAATTTTTTGTCGCCCATCGGCAGGGCCATCGTCAGTTGCCCGTCAGGCCCTTTCTTCGGTCCCATGCCAAAGAAGATCATATTCTCCCAATAAAACGATGTAAGGAGAAATGTGGTCGGCACCCCGAGCTTGGTGAATTCTGCATCCGCCTCGCCCTTCCCATCGAAATGGGGCACTTTGTACCGTTCCATCAATGTCGGCATGCGTTGATCGGCAAGAGGAACCCATCGCCTGGTGTCTTCAAGCGTCGACCACACGACATGCCGAACTCCGGCCTGTTTGGCGGCCTGTGCCATCGCTCTGGCTTGCGCCACCTCTTTTTCCGGAGAGAAATGCTCCCAAAAATTTGTCAGGCAAAAGGCCCCGTCACAGCCGGCAAAGGCTCGCCTCAAACTTTCTCCATCGTCTAAGTCCGCAGCCACGACATCAGCACCCAGCTTGACCAGTTCCTTGGCCTTGTCAGAAGTGATATCTCGAGTCAGTGCACGAACAACAAACCCACTCGCCGGCTCACTGAGAACGGCACGAACCAACCCGCCACCTTGTGCCCCTGTTGCGCCTACTACGGCGATAATTCTTTTGTCGGCCATATGACCTCCGTAACGGTCGATTGATGAACAAACACCTGTGTCGGAACCGGTACCCTGAGAGAATATTCAGTCCACACGACATATCATGTTGACCTAACGTCGCCAACATGCTGAACTAGGCCACACAAACGTCACATGACCTCACCATACAAGGAGGAGAAGATCATGGCAACGAAAGAGTACAAGCAACTGGGATGTTTAGATGTGCAACCGTCAGGGAGCTGCGGATTTCAGGTCAGGACTGAAACCGAAGCCGAGTTGCTCCAAATGGTCGCAACCCACGCAAAACAGTGCCACAAGATGGAATCAATCCCACAGGAGATGGTTGATCAGGTTAAGGCCGCGATCAAGACGGTCACCGTCACAGTGGGATAATCATGCCTAGGCAGATGGTCCTCCCCCTGTAGCTGGACCTGCAGGGAGAGGATCTCCGACTCAAAGGAACTCGGTCACACACTACAAATTGATCACATAGCGCACTCACAAGTCTCAGGAACGATCGTCATGATTACGTTATTCCTGAGCACCGAACAGAAAGGGAGGCCATGGCCCAACCGACTCCACAGCAAGCCATTGATATCCAACGCCAAGATTGGAACCGCGTTGCCGCTGGGTGGGAAAAGTGGGACCGATTCTTCGATGGGCAAATGGCGTTTCTCAATCACCGGTTGGTTGCCGATGCCAGGCTTCGGGCAGGACTCCGCGTGCTTGATCTCGGATCGGGAACAGGCTATCCGGCCTTGCTGGCGGCTCAGACGGTCGGAACAGGAGGCTCAGTTCTCGGAATCGACCTCGCTGAGCACATGCTCGACGCCGCCAGACGAAAGGCTTCGTCTCTCAAGCTGCCCAACATCTCGTTTCAAACCGGTGACGTCACGTCTCTGTCTGTTGAGAGTGCCACGTTTGATGCGGTCATCAGCAGATTCTGCCTGATGTTTCTGCCGGAAATTCCGAAGTCCGTTGCCGAAATTGCCCGTGTTCTCAAACCAGGTGCATGGCTATCTGCCGCCGTGTGGTCCGCACCGGAGAAGAATGCCTATCTGACAATCCCACTTGCCGTCGTCAAACAGTTCATCGAGCTGCCGCCGCCGGACCCGACAGCTCCTGGAATTTTCCGGCTTGCGAAACCAGGTGATCTGGCGAAGATGCTTCAGGATGTCGGACTCGACAGTATCGCGGAAGAAGAATTCCTTGCCGAAGTCCATCTTCCTTCCGGTGATGAATATTACGAAAGCCTGATGGATATTGCCGCGCCGATACAGAACGTATTCGCACGGTTATCCGATCAACAGAAAACCGAAGCGCGCCGTCGAATCATCGACTCCGTCAACCACTATCGAACGGGAAATGATATCGCGCTCCCGATCGCCGTCCGCATCGTGGCGGCACGGAAACCGCGATAAGACGCTCTATGCCGCCCAAGCACGACGGGTTCAAAGACTTCGTGCTCGATCAACTTATCGACATGAGACAGGTGACATGCCGTGCGATGTTCGGAGGCTACGGCCTCTATCACCGCACCGTCTTTTTCGGCATTATCCATCAGGAACGCCTGTACATAAAAGTCACACCGACGACGGTCGAACAGTACAAGGCCCATGGTATGAAACCCTTCAGGCCCAATTCAAAACAGATGCTCAGATCATTCTACGAAGTACCGATCCAAATCATCGAAGACGGTCAACAATTGACGGAGTGGGCCAGGGCATCAGTGACTCTATGAGCGTATCTCCCCTCACACTCTGGACCATCGGACATTCCACCAAACCGATCGAAGACTTTGTCGCACTCCTACACGCACACGGCATCCGGCAGCTTGTCGATGTCCGGACCATCCCCCGTTCCCGATATAACCCGCAATTCAATACCGAGGCACTGGCAAACAGCTTGTCCGAAGCCGGTATCGGCTATCGGCATGCCGGCGAGCTTGGAGGCTTACGCAAACCCAAGAACGATTCCATCAACACCGGCTGGCGCAACGACAGTTTTCGAGGCTATGCGGATTACATGCAGACAGATGCATTTGGAAAGGCCCTCAATACACTAACGACCGACAGCCGAGAGCAGAGAACTGTTATTATGTGCGCCGAAGCGGTCCCCTGGCGGTGCCACCGGTCCCTCATCGCCGACGCATTAGTAAACCGTGACTGGGAGGTCCGGCATATCATGTCTGAGACCAAAGCTGAGCGACACCGGATGACCTCCTTTGCCAGAACCGATGAAGGTAGACTCTCCTACCAAGCCGCCGACATCGTCCTTCGGTTGTTCTAACCCGCATTATTCATGAGCACTTCTGCTGCAATCGCCGATCCGCTGCTGCGACAAGCCTGTGGGCGGCGGGCTCGCCCCTCGGTCCCTCGACGTACTGCACGAGTACGCCTCAGGACCTCAGGCCTCCGCGCGCCGCTCTCGCGACGCGGCTTGGCGATTTCGTCCCTCGACGATGCTCGGGACCCTGAGCCTGTCGAACGGGCGACGAACTGTCATGAATAATGCGGGCTAAGGCTCGCTTGCACCAACCGCTCATTTCCTCCACCATATCATAATGATCTACCGGCTGAGCGCAGATCTCCTCGTAGTCCTCCACCTCTGCTTTGTTCTCTTTGTCCTCTTCGGAGGACTCCTGCTCCTGAAATGGCCGCGCCTCGCATGGCTCCATGTACCGGCAGTCATATGGGGTGCCTTTGTGGAATTCAGCGGATGGATTTGCCCGCTGACACCGCTGGAGAATTGGCTGCGCGCACAAGCCGGCGAAACCGGATACACGGGAGATTTTCTCGCTCAATACCTCTCGACAATCCTCTATCCGGAATGGCTGACCCGTGACATACAATTCATTTTGGGAGCACTGGTCGTCGCGATGAACCTGGGGGCGTACACCTGGCTCTGGCGGGTCAAACATTCCCACAGCCGATCGCATCTCGACATCACAAACAGAGCGCATTAAACGATATCGGTGGTAAACACACAGCAATGAGCACTGAATCAGGACACACGCATATAGGGCAATAGAAGTCTCAGCGAAGATACGACCAGCGCCCTGTGTTTTTCACAGATCAGAACATCGTTTTCTGTTTATTTTCTGTCTTTACTTGCCACGCATCTTACTCCGGCTATACTCGTCTCATGGACTCATCACGGTATAATATTCGGATCGATAATGGAGGCAGGGACGATGCGCTCAACAAAGTATAATATTTGGGAAGATAACGGCGAGTGGCTCGGCTATCTACAGGATTACCCGGACATCGTCACGCGCGGCGATTCATTCGAAGACCTGCAAATCAAACTGTCTCACCTCAAACACGACCTCGCTACCGGGACACATGATCGGTGTCATAATCCGCCCGCGACCATGACCCGAGAGACACCGCGCCGGACGAAGACCCACGAACGCATTGAAGGGATTCTATCCACTATGCTGAACAAGCACTGATTCCTGCACTATCAACACCCCGCTCAATTCGGTCACAGTACCGGCGTCCCTTGCTTCCTCGCAAGGACTGCTACGAATCTCTCTTACTTGGCATTCGCCGTCTCATCATCGACGGAACAGCTATACGAACTGCACGCATAACGACATCATTCACAATGATGACGTGTTCGGGCTCACACGACGATCCGTCTCCCAAATCCGATCAACCTGATCAGAGTGCTCACGAGGATATCGACAAGGAGGCCCAAGATTGCCGTCAACCTTGAGCCCCTCACTCACTGTGCGAGATGATCCGTCACTGCTTACCATGCCAAGCCTGCGCAGCAAACTGTGCGTCGAGCGGTGTCTGGGCGATATGGTTGACATAATTGCTCAATGTTTTGAGCGCCACAATCGTGATGGTGTCCAGTACATGCTCCCGACCGTATCCCGCCGCGAGAAACTGTTCAAGATCTGCATCCGGCACCCATCCGCGATTCTGTACAAGAGACTCCGTTAAGACACGTAAGGCGTTGAGTTTCGCATCCGGCAGCACCTGCCGTGATCGCAATGCCTCAAGGATGCCACCCGGCATACGCACCATTTGCGCAACCGTCGAGTGGGCTCCGACGCAGTACGCACACCCATTTGCAGCACTGACCGTGACCGTCACAACCTGCTGCTCGATTGGTGTCAGGATACTCTGCTCCAAAGCTTTATTGATTGCGACATAGGCTTGAAACGTTGCCGGGGATTCGGCCAAAACACCGATTAGGTTTGGTATAAATCCATATTGCTGTGCGGTGGATTCAAGTATCGCGCGCGAAGCTTCCGGATCCGTTTCATTCGTATGAATTGGAAATTCCATGGTTATCCTCCTGTATGCGCATCGTCCGTTACCGACCTTGCGTCACCATTTTCTGTAAGGCCTCGGTCGTGATCGGTGTTCCGCCGACACCCCACTGACCGGAAGGCACGTCTTCGACTACCACCCAGGTGACCGGTCTCACTCCTTCGCCTTCGACAGAGACGATGGCCTCGGTCACCCTTCGGATCAGATCCTGTTTCTGCTCCATGGTGAGAAACCACTGAGTCCTTTTATTTGCGCAAGCGGCATGCGATTCCCTCCTTTGTTGACCTACGATTGTGCTTGCACCCGACAGTCATGATTAAGAGAAGTCCTCACTTCGTCGACTTCCTACATCTTCCAGCAAGCTTGAGCTTTCACATCCACGGTGAGAGAACATCCTGTCCATCCCTCATAGAATCAGGCCACCTGATTTACCGACACGTGAGAACGCTTAAGCGCCCTCTTGATAAGAAACCCCAGCAGGGCGACCGGCGTCGTTCGAGGCATGAGCCGGTTTTCCCATGCCATGAATTTGGTGATCAGACCTGATACAACCGTGGCCTTTCTTCCGAGTGACTGTAAGCCCACAGTAGCTACCTGGGCAGGCTGTTGGGGAATGAGCGGGAGCTTAGAAAAATCAATCGGCATGTTCTCGGTCATCTCGGTGCTTGTCAGACCTGGAGAGAGGACCAACACATCAACGCCGTATGGCTTGAGCTCCACATACAGCGACTCACCCAAACTGAGCAGGTAGGCCTTGGTTGCGGCGTAATGCGCGACATATGGTACTCCCTGATATGCAAACAAGCTGGAAACAAACATCAACCCACCTCGTCCACGATCCCGCATTCTTTTTCCATAGTGGTGCGCCATATACATTGGGGTCAGGGCATTGAGCTGAGCCAACCGCACATGGTCTGTCACCTGCCCTTCGACAAATTCTCCTGTCTTTTCCGCAGCCGCATTCAAGATCACTAACCCAATATCAAGCGTCTCCGTCTCCGCAAGAACCGTATCTATGGCAGAGGAGTCACACAGGTCAGCGATAATCGTACGCACGCCCACCCCCCATTGTCTTGTCAGTTCATCGGCAAGAGCATGTAGGCGATCGGCTCGCCTGGCAACCGCAACCACACTGAGTCCATTTGCCGCCGCCTGTCGCGCCAATTCTCTCCCGATTCCTGATGTCGCACCCGTAATG
>JAOUPN010000186.1 GCA_029879905.1 Nitrospira sp.
TGATTCCTGCTTGATGACGGCGCTGTGCTGGAAAGAGGAGGGTCGGGTGGACCAGGCGGTGCAGGAACTCGAAACGATTTTGTCGGACTCTCGATGTCAAGGCGCCAAGGGGCAAGCCATTCGCTATGAATTAGGGTTGCTCTATGAGGCTGAATCCCAATGGGGAAAAGCCGCCGCCACCTTTCAAGCCATCCCTTCCTTCCATGACGTGCCGCAGCGGCTCCTCGCGATCAAAAGCAAGAGTCAGACGTCAGGGGGCGGTCTGAAACTGGCGAGCTGACCCTGTCCGTTATTCCACCGGGTTGAGGGCCGCATTTCCGGCGAGTACCGCTGCGATATTCTCCAGGCACATCATGCCCATCCGAATACGAGTCTCCAGCGTAGCCGATCCTAGATGCGGCAGTAGGACGACATTGTGTAGCCCTGTGAGGCCTGCATGAATGGTCGGCTCCTGTTCATAGACATCCAGTCCCGCTCCTGCGATGGAGCCGGATGCGAGCGCCGAGACGAGTGCCGCTTCATCAACGACAGAACCGCGGGAGGTGTTGATGAGTATCGCGGTGGATTTCATGACATTCAGTTCGCGTTGCCCGATCAGGTGCCGAGTGGTATCGGTGAGCGGAACATGGAGCGAGAGGATGTCGGATTGCCGGAGGACGGCATCGAGCGGCTGCCGGTTCCATGAAAGGCCCCGAGGCGCGGTGACGGGGCGAGGGCTGGTATAGATCACCGGCATGCGAAATCCGTGGGCACGCTCCGCCACGGCTCGACCGATTCTCCCCATGCCGATGATCCCGAGTGTCTTGCCGGAGACATCCGTGCCGAGCATTTGGGTCGGCGCCCAGCCGGCCCATGTCCCTTCTCGAATCCAGCGGTCTCCTTCGACGACACGTCGTGAGACGGCGAGCAGCAGTGCCCAGGCCAGATCCGCCGTGGCGTCGGTCAGCACATCCGGGGTATTGGTGACGACGATGCCGCGCGCTCGTGCGGCGGCAATGTCGATGTTGTTGTAGCCGACGGCGTAATTGGCGAGGATCTTGAGCGAGGTGGCATGTGACAGCAGGTCCGCACCGATGCGATCGCTTAACGTGCTGACGACGGCATCGGCCTGCGCGAATCCGTGACGCAGTTCTTGCGGCGTCAGCGCCCGGTCCGGTGGGTCGGATAGGAGGTCGTATTGGTCGCGGATCCTGTCCATGACGGGTGTCGGTAGTCGGCGGGTGACAAAGAGTCTGGGTTTCATCATGCAAGTCCGTGGATACCGTGAGTCGGTCGGAATTGTAGGGGATGTCGCGATTCGAGACAACAGGGCTGGTGTATTCGGTTTGTTTGGTTTTCTGGTGTGTGTAGTGTGTGATGTGTTTGGTGTATTGGGTTTATCTCGTTTGTTTGCTCGATGTGGTTCGTCTCGTGCGATGTGTCATTTGCTATGAACAGCTCAGCGCGCAGCTGTCAGTACTTTCTGTGGAGCCGCTTTCATGGTAGATACGTATGATGCTTGTGGGAGGCAATGTTTGCCTTCGGAGTAGGAGAGTCGCTGCCAAAATTTCCATCATCCTGCTAGAATGTGTCCTCAATGACTATGACTACCCCGAACCTCATTGTGCCGAAACGTTCCCGCGCGATTGCCGCTGATCTTCGAGCGCAACTTGGTTCGGAGAAGGTCAAGGATGATCGTCCGACCATCACGGCCTATGCCGTCGATGCCAGTATCTATCGGGTCGAACCGCAAGCGGTGGTGATCGCGGAATCGGAAGAGGACATCGCCAAGACGATTCGGTACGCCGTAACGCACGGTATTCCACTGACGCCACGAGCCGCCGGTACGAATCTCACCGGGTCGGCAGTTGGTAGCGGAATTATCCTGGAAACCTCGCGGTTAAATCGTATTCTTGAAGTAAACCATGAGGAAAAATGGGCGAGGGTTCAGCCTGGTATCGTGCTCGCCGAACTGAATCGGCAATTGGCTCGCGACGGTCTGTTGTTCGGTCCAGACCCTTCCAGTAGTGACATGTGTAAGCTCGGCGGCATGTTGGCGAATAACTCTTCGGGCCCCCATACGCTCAAGTACGGATCGGTGAAGGATAATGTGCACAGCCTTCGAATGTGTTTGGCTTCTGAGGCCTGGATGGATGCGCGATCATATGAATTGGACGATCCGGCTCTGGAGCGATTGCTGACAAGTATTCCTGCATTACGGGATATTTTCGTCCTCGTGCAGGCTCATGCGGATCTGATCAATTCGAAAAAGCCGACGGTCAGCAAGAGCAGTTGCGGCTATAACCTCTTCGGCCTTGCCGATGGTCTTGCCGTGGGCCGGTTGGATCTTCCCAAGCTATTCGTGGGGAGCGAGGGCACGCTGGGAGTGGTCAGTGAGGCGACGATACGGTTGGTCGAGAAGCCGAGAGACACGGTGACGGGGCTTATTCATTTTCGACGGCTTGAGGATGTCGGGGATGCGGTGCCGCAACTCCTGGAATTGCAGCCGAGCGCGCTCGAAATCATGGACGCCAATACGTTGAATCTCATCGGGCGATCACGGCACGGCATTCCCGCTGATGCCGCAGCGACGTTGCTGATCGAGTTGGACGGTGATTCCTTGGACGGAGATCTCCGTAAGCGAGCAGAGCGGATGTCTTCCCAATGCCGCTCATTCAATCTCGCGTCATCGGTTGCCTTGGCCTATGATCAGGAGCAGCGCGATCAACTTTGGAAAGCCAGGAAGGCGCTGTACCCCACGCTCTATCGCTATGACCCTCGGAAAAAGCCGATCAATTTTGTGGATGATGTGGTCGTCCGAGCGGAGCGCATCAGCGAATTGATCCATTATCTGGAAACGTTCTTCGATGGGCAGCAGGTTCCGGTGTCGATTTTCGGTCATATCGGAAACGGAAATGCCCATGTTTTGCCGTTACTGGATGTCAATGATTCCAATGACTTTAATAAGATGGTTCAAGCATATCATGAGATTCATTCTGTCGTGTTGGATCGGTTCGGCGGGTCGATTTGCGGCGAGCACGGCGATGGGCGGGTCAGGGCAGAGTATGTGCGAACCATGTTCGGCGAAGAACTCTACGATGTTTTCGTGCAGGTCAAACAGGCTCTTGATCCCGCCAATGTTCTGAATCCCGGCATCAAGATCAGTGACCGGCCGTTTACCGAGGACATCGATTACACGAGACTGTCGAAATCCTGTGCAACCTGCGCCAAATGCAATTCGGTCTGTCCCGTCTATGATGTCGAACAATCCGAAGACATGAGTGCGCGTGGCTGGTTCGAAATCCTGACGGCGAAGGACTATAGTTATCTCAATGCGAAACGGGTTGTTGAGTCTTGCCTGAATTGTAAATCCTGCCGGACGATCTGTCCTGCCGGCGTGGATGTGTCGGATTTGATTCTACAGAAACGCGCGGAACATCCTAATCGGCTGGCCGGATGGATCTTCCGGTTTCAAGCTGCAGGGGTGGGGTTTGATGCGGTCTTGCGATTCTTGGGCGCCACGCAACGGTTCTGGGATCGTCCGTCGGTTCGTCGAATCATCGAGTCGCTGACGAAACCGCTTCTCTCCAGACTGGCGCCGACGGCATCCTTGCCGCAGGAGCTGATCTTGCCCACGTTGGCGGCGAGGCAGTTACGGGATCGGTACAGGAATTTGATCCCGGCAGAATCGGGGACGGTGTCATCCGGAGGGGTTGCGTATTTTCACGGGTGTGCCGCGAATTATTTCGATGATGGTGTCGGGGATGCGGTGATCAACGTGCTACGCGCGCATGGGGTTGAACCGGCGCTTCCGCCGCAGCGGTGTTCCGGGACGCCGATTCAAACGTATGGACATCAGGCATTGGCCCGCGAAGGAGCCCAATTCAATCTCCAATCATTGGCGCCCTATGACACGATTGTAACCGGGTGCGCATCCTGTACCTTGATGCTCAAGGACTATGTGACGATGTTTCCCGACGGCGAGGACCGTCGTCAGGCGGAACAGCTGGCCAAGAAGGTCGTGCATATTACGGAATTCGTCGCACGCTCATCACAGCAGCCGCCGATGGGCCAGGCGGCGGGCCGCACCCAATGCGTGACGTACCATTCGTCCTGTCATCTGCGGGCCGCCGGAGTGACGAAAGAGCCACGGCAGCTCTTGGCCTCATTGCCGGGTGTGAATTTCGCCGACATGCCGGATGCGGATCGTTGTGCCGGTGGGGCCGGGACCTTTATTGTGAAGGACTACAAGACGTCGCAGCAGATTTTTGAGCGGAAGGCTCGCGCGGTCGATCAGGTCGGTGCCGATGTCGTCGCCACCAGTTGTCCGGCCTGCATGATTCAATTGAAGAACGGGTTAGGGGCACGCACGTCGGTCAAACATGTCGCGCAATTGCTGGACGAGGCCTATCATGCCGCCGAGCCGCGGCAGGAATCGTGATCGATCTCTTGTGAGGGGATCGAAGGGGCCGGAGATCATTGATATGAGACGAACTGGAATAGACAAGGGGCAAGAACGATGGTGACGGTGTTGTTGTTCGGCCAGACATTGCGTGATGCGGTTCCGGAGAGCGAAGTGGAAGTGTCTCTACATGAACCGATGACGGTGAAGAAACTGATTGAATCCAACCCTGAACAGCTGGGAGGGGTACTTCGCTATCTGGTCAGCCGGGAAGCGCTGATCACGATCAACAAGAAAGTTGGATCAGAGGATTCGTTGGTCAAAGACGGCGATCTCCTCAAACTGTCCTTCCAATCCCACACAACCTACGACGGCACACGAGATATTCCGACATAAGCGAAGATCTTTCGTCTGACTCGATGGATAGTTCTGCCGTCATCTCCGGTGCCGTCGTATAAGTGTCTGACTCGGGTCGCCGAATCGGGCAAGGATGGGAACTGGATTGAGGGTTGCTCGCTGTATTGAACGGCTGGAGACGACCCAGGCTGTGTGAAAACTCCGCAGGAGAGTATAATGGCACTTTCCCACGGAGGTGTGATGAATGAGCGGATTTATTCAAGGGATCGATCGCCTGCAAGCGACCTTATTCCCCGAACGATTGGATGAGTATATCGCTGAAGACAACGCCGTGCGGGTCATCGATATCTTCGTCGACGACCTGGATCTCTCAGGGCTGGGCTTCAAAACCCATTCGGAGAAAACGGGTCGCCCAGCCTACCACCCTACCATCCTGCTGAAGCTCTATATCTACGGGTATCTCAACCGAGTGCAGTCCAGTCGCCGCCTGGAATGCGAAGCGCACCGCAACGTGGAGCTGATGTGGCTCACCGAACGCTTAACGCCAGACTTTAAGACCATCGCCGATTTTCGCAAGAACAATGGCCACGCCATCCGCTTGGTCTGTCGTGAATTCATCCTGCTGTGCAAGAAACTCCATTTGTTTGCCGACGCCTTCGTCGCCATTGACGGCAGTAAGTTCAAGGCCGTGAATAATCGAGACCAGAACTTCACCAAGGCCAAGATGCAACGCCGGTTGGAACAAATCGATGAGAGCATTGCCCGGTATCTGCGGCAGATCGCCAGCGCGGATCGACACGAAGCGGCGGCGGCCACGGCCAAAACCCAACGGCTTGAGGACAAGATCACAGCCTTGAAGACGGAAATGGCCCGTCTCAAGAAGCTCGAAGTTCAGATGCTCCAAATGCCAGACCACCAGATTTCCTTGACGGACCCGGATGCACGGTCGATGGCCACCAGTGGGCGCGGCACGGGGATGGTCGGCTACAACGTGCAGACCGCCGTGGATGCACAACACCATTTGATCGTGACGCATGAGGTCACCAATGTTGGACATGATCGTCATCAGTTACACCATATGGCGCAGCAAGCCAAGGCGGCCATCGGAGCGGAGACGCTTGAGGTGGTGGCTGACCGGGGGTATTTCAATGGAGAAGAACTTCTGGCCTGTGAGCGGTCGAAGATCACGACCTATCTCCCCAAGCCGCAGACGTCGGGGAGTACGAAGAAAGGCTTATTTAGCAAACGCGACTTCATGTACCACGCGGGCGATGATGAATACGAATGTCCAGTGGGGGAGCGTCTCATCCGACGATTCGAGACACAGGAGAAAGGCTTGACGCTGCACAAATATTGGTCGTCTCACTGTCCAAACTGCTCGATGAAGTCGCAATGCACAACCAGTCCGTACCGACGAGTGACGCGCTGGGAACATGAAGCGGTGCTGGAGGCTGCGGAAGCTCGTCTCGATCGAGAACCAGAGCGGATGCGTATTCGACGACAAACGGTCGAGCATCCCTTCGGCACCCTGAAAGCCTGGATGGGGTATACCCACTTCCAAACCAAAACGCTCAAGCGGGTGCGCACCGAAATGAGTTTGCATGTGTTGGCGTACAACTTCAAACGGGTACTGGCGATACTCGGTGTGATCCCGCTCCTTCAGGCAATCCAGACGTGAGGACCACCCTCCTCCACGCAAAAATGGGCACATGAGCGCCCCCTGCGACGCATTAGGTGGCTCGAGGTGCCACAAAACGGAAACGCTTGTCTCAACGAACAACGAACGGGGAGATGTGTTGACGCGCCTCCTATCGCGTGGCAATGAGAGGGGGCAGGAAAGTTTTCACACAGCCTGG
>JAOUPN010000187.1 GCA_029879905.1 Nitrospira sp.
CGAGTGACTCGCTGCAGATTTCTCTACTTCACGCGAGTCCAGGCTGAGTCACGAAACGGGAATCTCCTGGTCCACTGATCTGCAGCGAGTCACTCGCTGTTCGCATAAGAGATCAAACCAACGATCAGAAGCATGATTACCACAAACGCAAACGGTATGAGGATGCTAGCCATATCTATGCCTTTCACTTGAACCACGCACGCTTCAGGGAAGATACACATGAGCATCAGTCGTCTGACCATCTCACATGAGCCCGTCCTCCCGATCCTGCTTTGCGATGACAGTCACCGCCTCATCACTCCTACGTGCGGTGCACTTCACTTACCTGCCCGCACCGTCTGGTCTAATTGTGCACGGGCGGTCGATGGCAGGCTGGTCAAAACAGCTCAGTTCCGACGATTTAAAAGACGGCCGGTTTCCACCGAGAACGTCAACCCAAAACGATACGAATGTGGTGCTCGCCGTCGACGACGAGCGGGATAGTCGTATTGCCTATCAAGGCTTTGCCATCCAGTTCAGTCAACGTCACGCCGCGGCTCACATGGCGCGGATTTTCCACCGCAATTTCATAGACCGCCGAGTGATACTCGAAACGAAGGTAGTACCCCTTCCAGTGACGCGGAATACAAGGATCGATGGAGAATGTGGCGCCACGCACGCGGAAGCCGAGCATCCATTCCGTACCGGCCCGGTAGAGCCAACCCGCCGCACCGCTGTACCAGGTCCATCCCCCGCGCCCTACATGCGGCGGCTCAGCGTACACATCACCGGCTAGGACGTAAGGCTCAACCTTATAGCGCTGGACGTTCGCTCGCGAGGAAATCCGATCAACGGGATTCAACATGCGGAACAACTCGCCGGCCTTGTCTCCCTCACCCATCGCCGCGAAGGCCAACACCGTCCAGACGGCGGCATGGGTGTATTGACCACCGTTTTCCCGAACGCCAGGGACATAGCCTTTGATATAACCGGGATCCTTCGGCATCTGATCAAAGGGTGGCGTCAACAGACGGATCAGTCCGTCCCGCCGGTTCACAAGAAGCCGTTCCACCGCAGCCATGGCACGCGCGCCGCGGTCCGGATCCGCCGCGCCGCTGATCACCCCCCAGGACTGAGCAATCGAATCAATGCAGCATTCCGGGTCTGCAGCGGAACCGAGTGGCGTCCCATCGTCGAAGTACGCACGGCGGTACCACTCTCCATCCCACCCGTCCCGCTCGATCGCAGCCTTCAACGCACTCACATGGAGCCGCCACGTTTCAGCACGCGCACGCTCACCACGCTGAGCCGCCACCTTGGCGAACTCCGAGAGCGTCGTATGCAGAAACCAGCCGAGCCAGACACTTTCGCCTCTGCCCTGCAGGCCGACACGGTTCATCCCGTCATTCCAGTCTCCGGTACCCATGAGCGGAAGGCCATGACTGCCGACAGCAAGGCTCCGGTCCAACGCACGCGCACAATGTTCAAAGAGGGTGGCGTGCGTCTGCGACACACGCGGTTCAAAATAGGATTCATGTTGTCCCTCAGCCAACACCGGGCCTTCCAAAAAGGGCACCATTTCGTCCAGCACGGTTATGTCGCCCGTCACTTCAAGAAACTGGATCACCGCATAGGGCAACCAGAGCCGATCGTCGGAAATGCGGGTCCGCACGCCGCGCCCGGACGGAGGATGCCACCAATGCTGGACATCCCCCTCGACAAACTGCCGTGCGGCCGCCCGCAGCAGATGCTCCCGTGTGACATCGGGTGCCGCCACACTCAAGGCCATGACATCTTGAAGTTGATCGCGAAACCCGTACGCCCCGCTCAACTGATAAAAACCCGCACGTGCCCAGACGCGGCACACCAGCGTCTGATAGAGCACCCAACGATTCAAGAACATATCCATAGCGCGCTCCGGCGTATGGACCTGTACGGCACCCAACACGCCGTCCCATCGGCGAGTAACCTCACACAAGAGCGCGTTCACGTCCGCCCGACGATAGCGCTCGAGTAACAGACGAGTCTGCTCTCTCCCTGCTGTCTGGCCGATGAACCAGACGATCTCCGCGCATTCGCCCGCCTCCAGCTCAATCGACTGTTGAAGCGCCGCGCAGGGATCGAGACCGGCACCGACCCTGCCTGATAACGGCCCACCCAGTTCAAGTGCCAGAGGACCCTCAAGAGTCCTATTGCGGCCCAAGAATTCTGCGCGATCACCGGTCCACGATGTATGCTTCCCGGCAAGATCGGCAAACGCGATGCGCCCACCGAACTCGCCACCCCACGCATTCCTCGCAAACAGCGCACCGGTCACGGAGTCGATCTCCGTAACGATGTACGGATGGGAATCACTCCGGGAACTCCCCAGCACCCACTCCACATAGGCCGTAATGGAAAGACGTCGCGCGCGACCAGACGCGTTCCGTAGCGTAAGCCGCGAGATCTTGATCGGATCTTCAGGCGGCACAAATTGCAGCAATTCTGACAGAATACCGTGTGAACCATGATGGAAGCGGCTATAGCCCTGCCCATGACAGGCGACATAGGGCGCCGGGTCATCGCGAATCGGCAAGGCCGTGGGACTCCACACTTCCTGGGATTGGTCGTCGCGGATATAGAGCACCTCCCCGGAGGGGTCGGTGACCGGATCGTTCGACCAGGGCGTCAGCTGATTTTCATGGCTGTTCAGCGACCAGGTAAACCCGGAGCCGGACTCAGACACGAGAAACCCGAACGAGGGATTCGCAATCACGTTGATCCAAGGTCGAGGCGTACGCAGACCTTCGTCGAGAACGGTGACATACTCGCGTCCATCGTCCGCGAAACCACCCAGGCCGTTAAACAATTCGAGCTCCCGCTCCGGCAACGGCACATCCAGGCGTTTATGGGCACGCCGTATGGGCCGGGCCGGCGGGGAAGGACTGTACCGGCGCTGTAGCCGAGTCACTTGCTCCGCCAACGTGCCACGCCGACTCAGCAGCACGACCCGAGCCACCTGCTGCATCAGTTTCTGATCGTGAGCCGAAAGCAGGTCGGTCCGCAGAAGGTAGATATTGCCCCGTACCCCGCCGGTGTCCGGACAGAGACGCAACTGACTGCCGCGCACCAGCGACTCCAACGAGCCTTGCAGATCCTGCTCGTAGGACGGCGGCTTCTCGTTCAGGATGATCACATCGGCCGATACTTGCCGCATCCGCCAGTATTCATGTGCCCGCAGCAATTGCCGCACGAAATCGACATCCTCCACTCGATCGATAGAAGCCAGCACGATGGGCAGATCGCCCGAGATGCCCTGAGCCCACAGAGCCGCACGGTCCAGCGTGCTCCGGCTCAGTGTCTCGGAAGACGGCCGCAGTGAGGCATCAACATATAACACCGCATTCGCAAGTCGCTGGAACAGATGGGCCTCGTCGATCCCGATACCGAGATGATGCAGTTGGACTTGTGCTTGCGTCCAAGCCAGTGAGACGGCCCGCTCAAACACTCTCGGGTCGCTGTACTTGTCGGCCAACTCCAACACGTGATCGCGGGCTGGGCCGACAATGGTTGAAAACACCACGCGCACGGTCCCGCCTGGAGGCACCCGCACGGTACGGCGCAAGCTCATCACCGGATCAAGCACGGATCCGACGGTATTCGAGAGGGGCCGCCCATCGATCATCGAGACCGCGGTACGGGCATGCCGCCCGCGTCCGAGAAACCGGTCGCGATCCGTTTCATATTGCAGGGCACCCACGGTGTCTCCTTCGACCACCACCACATGGGCCACCCACACGGTCGTTTCTTCATCCGATCGCCTGCGACGCGTAGCGAGCAGCGCACCGATCTCCGGCACGAATTCCGTTTGCACGAACAGATTTGCAAAAGCCGGATGGGCCATATCGGCGCTCTGTGGAGCCAGGGACAACTCGGCATAGGACGTCACTTGTAAATCGCGCGCGCTGTCTTCCATATTGGTCACGGACATGCGACGGACTTCCGCATCGTCTTCGGACGACACCACCACCTCGAGCACCGTGCTCCAGTCGCCATCCCGTCGAATAATCTCAGCCCGCTCTTCGGAAAAGGATACCTCATAGTCGTCGGCCTCGACGCCACTGGGTTGATACCCGGCCGACCATACAGACCCAGTGCGGATATCGCGAAGAAAAATATACGACCCCCAGCAGTCCCGCGTCGCATCCTCGCGCCAGCGCGTTACCGCTATATCCCCCCACCGGCTATATCCTGATCCGGCTGTGGTCAACATGACGGCATACCGCCCATTGGACAGCAGATGCGTCCGCGGGGCCTCCTCATGCGGCGTGGTAAATCGCCGTATGACGGGCGGGATAAGATCGCGGACATGGGACGCGGCAGCGACTTCTTCCGCGCGCGGGCGTGTCACCGGCACGTCGCGCGGAGTCCGTTCCTGGAGCAGGAGTTCGGCGGCTCGGACGATCGGCTCGGCGTGAAACCGGTCCCTCATGACCCCATCGTTCAAGACATTCGCGATGGCTACCAACGACATCCCCTGATGATGCGACATATACGCCCGCACGATGGCCACGTCTTTTCCTTCTGGTACCCGTGTCCCCGTATAATCCAGCGCTTCATAAAACCCATAGGCTCCTCTCCCTCCGGCCTCGGCAAGGCGGCCGAAGCCTTGCGTGGCTTCCATGGGATTGATCATCGCTGCAAGTGCCGTGGCATAGGGCGCGACGACCACATCCTCACTGAGGCCGCGCTTGAGCCCCAGACCCGGCACACCAAAGCTGGAATACTGGTACGTCAGGTCGAGATCGCGCGCATTATAGGCCGACTCGGAAACACCCCATGGCACACCTCGCTCGCTACCGTATTGAATCTGCCGATGGACGATCAGCTCATACGTCCGGCACAGCAAGCTGCCTGCCGGGAAACGCATCACCAACGCCGGCATGAGGTATTCGAAGATGGAGCCGGACCAGGACACAAGCGCCGAACCGTCTCCCACAGGCGTCAGGGCACGGCCCAGGTGAAACCAGTGCGATGACGGCACGTCGCCCTTGGCGATAGCAATAAAGCTCGCCAGCCTGGCCTCAGACGCCAGCAAGTCGTAGCAACTGGGGTCCAGGCTGTTTTCAGGCACGCAATAGCCGATGGACAATAGTTTGCGGGTCGGATCGAAGAGAAATGTGAAATCCATGGCGTGAACCATGTGCTCCGCGTTCTGTGCAATCACCGTAAGACGACGGGCCAAGGCCGTGACATCCGTAGCCGAGTGCCGTATGGCATCAGCCAGTTGCGCGATCCTCGCGAGACTGACCCGATTCTGCGACGGATTGTTCAGTGCGTCTTCCCGCAGGCGGTCCAGCGCCCGCAACGCAGCCGTGAACCGCTCAGGCACAGCTGCCAGCGTAGGAATGGGATGAAAGAACGGCTCGATAACTGCCCACTCTGGCGACGGTCCCGACGGATGGTCGAACATAGCCGCCCGATCTTTCGAACTGAAGCGGATCCATGGGAGGAACAGCTCCGCATCACGGAGATGACTGTCCACGCACGCCCGAACCGCATCCGCCCAGACACGCAATTCCCCATCGGACTCATCACCGCGCTCCTGTCCCAGTGCCTGAGCCATATCAGAAACCGTATGCGACAAGGCGGTGAGCTCGCCAAACCTGGCGGTCCAGCCGGCGGCATCGACCGGTCTCGACAAGAGCGCCCTGGCCAGCACATCGACCGCTTGGCTCAGCTGCTTCCTGGTCACCGTGTGGGTCTGTTGCTGATCCGGAATCTCCTCCAACGCATCGCGTAACAATTGGATGGCATCATCAATTCCGGCAAACAAATCGCTTTCGATGGAAGCGTGTCGAATCAGCTCGCGGCATCCGTTCCCCAATACCAATAAATGTCCCGCGAGATTCCCACTATCGACGGAGGACACATACTTGGGATCCAACGGATGAAGAGTACGTGTGTCGTACCAATTGTAGAAATGCCCACGAAGCAGCTCGAGACGGTTCATGGTCTCCAGCGTCGCTTCCAGTCGTTCTGTCGCATCAAGGGTCCCCAACCATCCTAGGTCACGGGCGACCAGGGTTGAGAGCAGATAGAGTCCGATATTGGTCGGCGAAGTCCGGTGGGCAACGACGGGTTTTGGATCTTCCTGAAAATTATCAGGTGGCAGCGCATGGTCCTCGGGTGACACGAAGATTTCGAAGAACCGCCAGGTCCGGCGTGCAATCAATCGGAGCGTCCGTGCATCAGCCGGAGAAATCGGTCCGACCCCGGTGATTCGAGGAGGGAGACTGACCCATCGTGCCACGGCAGGAGCCGATATCCAAAGCAGTACGAACGGAGCCGCGACAACCCAGGACTCATAGGACCCCAGCAGTGCCACCCCCCCAGCTGCCACGACGGCGAGCGCGACACCTCCCGCCATGCGTCGATACATCCCAGTCAGGCTGAACGTGTAGGCATCCCCAGCCTGAGCCGCGGTGACCCACTCCAACATCCGCCGGTGCGTGAAGAGGAGCCGACCGAGAGTACGAAGAACGGCATCCGTCATGACCCATGCCTGATGTACAAGGAAGGTGACGGTCAACGCGATCTGCCTCGCGGCCAACTGCAGATCGTTGCCCAACC
>JAOUPN010000188.1 GCA_029879905.1 Nitrospira sp.
GGGGCGTCCGGCGTGGACTTCGCGCGGCTCATGCAGGTCAGGTCGGCGGCCGCCCAGTGGGCCACATCGGATTGGACCAGCGCGGTGGCATAGGCCAACACGACCTGCGCCGCGTCGCGCTCGGGGCTCGCCGGTGCCGAATCGGCATGAACCGAGGATGGATAGGAAACTCCAACTACTATTGCTATGAGGATAATGAGTCTGATGGTGTGCAGTGACATGGCCTCTCTTCCTAAGAGGTGATTGGCTCAAGAGCCATTGTCCATTCTGGACATCACACGGAATATTAGTGATTCCGATATCCTTGCAATCGGCAGTCCAGAGTTATGGCGAGGGCAAGGTTGTGAGCTTATGAAAATTCGAATGAACGGGATGATCTTGAGATAGGTTGAAGTATTGAACCTATGAGGTGCAGCAAGTCGTGTGTCGGTGCACGGCGGGATGTGCGAATGTGTATCAGTACACGGTCATTGATTGAGTTTGCGGCGGCGGTCAAGCATCCACCGAGTGATGCCGAGATGTTTGGCGGCGAGAGTTTTGTTTCCACCAGCCCGTTGGAGCACTTCCACGATAATACGGTCTTCGAGATCAGCAAGGGACTGGTCGCCGAGTCGGAAGGAAATGTGAATGTCCATGGAATCGGACGGTTGTGAGCACGTGCTGGGAATGGGAGAAAGCTGCGTGGGCGACGATCTCGGACTACTATGAATGTCTGATGGAAAGTGCCCGGTTTCAAGTGTATCTCCCGGGCAGAAGATGACCGCGCGTTCTATGAGATTACTCAGTTCACGCACATTGCCTGGAAAGGTATAGTGGCCCAGGATGGCTTGGGCGCTGTTTCCAATGTGACGGACCGGCTTTCTCAGTGAAAGGGCGGAACGGGTAAGGAATTGGCTCGCCAGGGGTATGATATCCTCATGCCGTTCTCGTAGCGGAGGAACGGTTAGGGTCACGACGTTTAGCCGAAAATAGAGATCTTCTCGAAACTCGCCTTTATCAACCGCGTCTTTCAGGTTTCGATTCGTCGCGGCCATGAAACGGACATCGACAGGAATTGTTGCGGATCCACCGATGCGGCGCAACGTACGTTCTTCAATCACCCGTAGCAGTTTGGCTTGCAACGGGAGAGGGAGGTCAGCGATTTCGTCGAACATGACTGTGCCGCCTTCCGCCATTTCGATTAAACCCGTTTTTCTTCCTGCAGCTCCGGTAAACGATCCCTTTTCGTGCCCAAATAGTTCACTCTCAAACAAGTCGCGGGGGATTGACGGGCAATCGACTTCGATGCAGGGTTTGTGCGCCCGTGCGCCGTTATAATGGATCACGCGCCCCATATATTGCTTGCCGGTCCCGGTTTCACCTTGCAGCAGCACTGTTACACGGTCATTGTTCGCAAGTTCCCGGATTTGACTCAGGAATGTTTGTGTGACCGGACTTTCGGCGATGACACGATCGAGGGCATACCGTTCCACATCCTGTCCGCTTTGCAGGCGGACTTGACGTTGGAGTGTAAGCAATTCTGTGGCGCGGCGTAGGGAGTGCAGCAGGTCTTCCATGTCAATGGATTTGGCCACGAAGTCGAACGCCCCAAGTTTCGTGGCCTCAACGGCATCTTTGACGGTCCCTCGTGCCGTTAACAAAATGACGAGGAGATTGGGTGACGTCTGTTTTACTCTGGCAAGTACATCAAGGCCTGACAGATTGGGCATAATGAGATCAAGAACAAGAATGTCGGGTTCGAACGATCGCAGTAATGACAGTGCTTCTTCTCCAGAACCGGCTGTTTGGACGAGATAGCCTTGGTCTCGGAGCCGGAGTGAAAAGGCCTCACGAACTGATGCTTCGTCTTCCACGAGTAACAGTTGCCATGTCATGTCAATCCTCTTGTTTGAGCGGAAGCCACACTTCCACCACGGCGCCCTTGTCCGGAGGACTACTGATCATCAGTTGCCCGCTGTGCCGTTCGATGATGTCGTGTGTGATCGTCAAGCCGAGTCCGACGCCTTTCGCCTTCCCGTTTGTAAAGAACGGTTCAAAGATGCGCTGCAGGTCATCGTCAGGAATTCCTTTGCCGCTGTCGGAGAATGTCAGCAGAATTCCTGGAGTCTGTCTTGTCTCACGCCGGAGATCGATGGTGAGGTGGCCTCCGCCAGGCATGGCATCAATCGCATTCATGGCGATATTGAGACATACTTGTTGGAGATGGGCGCGTGATGCATCCACCATCGGGAGGTCTGGGGCGATCGTTTTCTTGACGAAGACCCGCTGTTTGGTCAAGTTTGCTCTCAGCAGGATCAGGGTGTCATCGATGAGCGAAGGGAGGTCACAGGATTGAAGATCAAATGGACGAGGGCGTAACTGTCCAAGATGGGACTCCAATAAATCGTCGATACGTGCGGCTTCTCGTGCGATAAGACGACAACGGTCTCTAGCTGCCTGCGGCAGTTCCACCTGTTCTGCCAGATGTGTGGCAAGACTGCCGAGCCCGATCAAAGGATTACGGATTTCGTGGAGGATCCCACCGGCGAGTTGTCCGACCAATTTAACTTGTTCCGCGTGCCGCAATGCTTCCAGCATCTGCTCACGTTCGCTCAAATCCGTGAGAATGGCCATGTAATATTGTGTGGTTCCATCATGGTCCTTTACGGGATTTACACTTTCCCACACAAGGAACTCCGATCCGTCCTTGCGGCGGTTTACGAACCGACTGGCGAAGGGATGCCCGGAACTAATCGCCTGCCAGAGTCGGTCGTAGAACTCCGGCCCGTGTTTCCCGGACTTCAGGATGGCAGGGCTTTCCCCCAAGGCTTCATTGCTGGTCCAGCCGGTCATGCGTTCGAGTGCAGGATTCCATTCTAGGATCCGACCCGCAGTATCAGTCAACATGATGCCGTCCTGGGCTGACATGAAGAGACGATGGTAGAAGTCTCGCTGCGTGTCAGCGCGTCGGCGTCTCTCTAGGACTGTGGCGACGGTGTTGGCAACCGTGCAGAGAAATTCCTGTTCCTTTTCTGTAAAGTCACGGACATATTTAGAATGGGCCGTCATAACCCCATAGGCTCGGTCTTCGACGAGCATCGGCACGCACATGCCTGCAATACCGCCATGTTCGGTCAGGAGTTTTGACGGGGTGAAGCGGGTTTCATTTTGTAAGTCTCTCACGATCACCGGTACTCGTTCGCGAATGGCAAAACCGGCTTGAGAATGTGTGCCTCCTTCAATAGTGAGTTTGCCGATGAGTTTGTCCTCGAATCCAATGCCGGCAACAACGACAAGGTGATCATCACCGTCCTGCGCGATGAGAATCTTGCACAGTTCCACCTCCAGAGCTAGGGCTGTATGGCGGACTGCTTCGTTCATCAACTCTTGGGCCGGTGCATCGCTCACGGCTAATGTTCCGATGCGGGCGAGGACCGATTGAAATTTCGCGACTTGGGAGGCTTCGTGCGTGAGGAGCATACGTTCAGTGACGTCCTGGAGTACAAGCAGAACACCCGTGGTGCCGTGATAGGGTACGACTTTGAATCGGCATTCGTAGATGAGAGGGTGTCCCCGCCGATCGATGAGACGATAGGTGTGTGTTCTGTGAGCACCAAGAGGCTCGGTATTCCAGGCCGTCGCGTCGGCGAGTAGTCTGGCTCGGAGTGAGGGTTGTGTGAGCTGGGCGTTATGCGTGATGTGTTCCGTGCTACTATTCGATGTCGCTTCAGCCAGCTCTCCCAATTGGGCATTTTCAAAAATCAGGACGCCTTGAGAGACAAAACAGAGGCCGCCTTCGATACAATCACTCAACCAGGCAAGTACTTCTGCGGGGGCTACTTCCGGTCTGGTTTGGACTGGTGGCTTCGAAGGAGTACGTCTGGTGGACGGCATAGGGACAATCCTCAATGACGATAGTCAAGCGGGCTCTCGAGACTGAGGGCTGTATGCCCGCAGTATACCGGCTTTGTCCGAAAGCCGTCGAGCTCCCGTTGTATTCGTGAAAACAATACTGCCAACCGACAATGCGAATCAGGAGTCACGACTAAGTTTCTCAGGCTCGTCATGTAGTCACCGAGAATGGCCTTCGTGGGTCGCTTATGCATCTGAGAATCCACCAGGTAGTGAACAGCACTGTGTACGGCCATTGCGATAAGCAGACCTTCAAAGATGCCCATCTTGTCCACAAGGGCTCCGGTCAGGAAAGCAAGAACAAGAGCATATGGGCCATGATGGGTCACATGCATCAGCCCGGCCTTCTTTTTTCCAGCGGGTGAGCATTATGGCGATGCCGACCGACAGCGGAATGGCCATCACTCCGGTGATCAATCTCGCTGCGACATCACGACCGATATATCGGACCTGAAAGGCGGAAGATTCAATTGCCGTTATTGAATGTAGTGATTCGGTATAGGTTTTGTTGTCGGTTGCCGAATGTGATCTTGATGATGTCGGAAGGGGTATGCCATCCATTCCGCCAGCCTCTAACGGTGAAATGTTCATTGCAATAATAATGTGATTCCTTTGTTGGAATAGGCGGTTCAGCAAGAAGCAGACCGAGGCAATGATCTAGGTAAGTCTTTGAAGTAAAAGGGTGTACTGGTATCGCAATACAGGAATGACGCAGAGGGCTGTTGTTAGCACGTGAGAGCGTGCGTTGGTGCACGTGCGTGCATATACGCACGGACACGGGTTATTGAATGAGAAGGAGGATGTTGGGGCCGTTTCTTACCAAGAAAGGCCACTCGGCCAAGGATGTCGAGAAGATGGATGCTGGCTAGGTGAAGTCGTGCTGGTTCCATGTCACGCTCTGGAGACATCCATACGTCAAGGCCGGCGACTTCTAGCCGTACCAACGTTTAACGGCGTCCTCAATCCTGCGGATCAGGAGTGTTTGCAGCTCCTGACTTGCCTGGAATCTCGGCCTGTCTAGCTCTTCTTTATGCCTAACTTCGGATAAAGAACAACTTCTCGACCCCCCACCAGAGCCCTTTCAGGACGTACCCAAGGGGACCAAGGATTTTCTCTCGACGAAGATCAAGATCAATCGTGGCATAGGCCACTCCGCTTTTGAGACGTTTCAATTTTCCTTCCATGGCGTCGATGTCAGACTGGACGCGGTTCAGCTCTGTCTCGATAGCGAGAACGTCTTTCACATCCGTGGCTTTCTGCAGCAATTGTCTGAGGCGGTCTCGTAACTCGATCTTGTTCTTCAGGCGGGCTTCTGTGTCGATGTACCGTTCAGTGACATCTTCTCCGGCAATCCGCCGGTACTTGACGGTACCCAATCCCTCAAGGGCTCCCACGGCGCTCTTGAGTGACTCGGAAGGTACACGTAGTCGGACTGAGGCCGACTCATCGCCTCTTTCGGATTGTTGTTCCACGTATCCCTTAAACTGTTCGGCTGTGGCAATGGCCGAGCGCATGCCGTCGCTCACATTCGACACCTCAATCGTCAGTGATGTCTTCCATACCAGCAATCGGTCTGGTCGTATATCTGCAGTTGATTCATGGTCCGAAGAGCGTTCCGGTGCTTCCAGAAGAACCGAACCGTCTTCGAGGCTCTGTGACGTCGCGACGCATCCCGCAGCAAGGTAGCCGGCGCACAACAATGTGATTATTTGTAAGGGTGTGCTCATCCCATGGCTTCCGTGCATCAAAGGAGCCGGTGTTCCCGACTCAGACTGGCTGCCTCTCCCATGGAATTAGATGGAGGACGTGTTGTGCATGGCCAGAGGCTAGTCTATGGGGAAATCGTGGAGAGGACAAGCAGTTCGACGATTTCTGAGACCGCTGTTGGAATGACTGTTTCGGGCCGGGTCAAGAAGGTGTCGCGCATCTGCGCAAGCGATCCATGACGGCAAGCCCAAGCCCGACTTCCTCGCAAGGCTCAGCATACAGGCGATCAAGGCCGAGTTCATCCAGCTTTCGTAATGCCGCAAACAGATGATGTGCAACCTCACGAAGATCACCAGAGGGTGAGAGGATCTCGACGGCGGAGAACCGATCGGTCGAATGGCGTGGTGTTGACATGGCCAGCAGTCCGATCCGTTCACTGCCTTGTGGAGCGGGCCATTCCCCTTGAGTCGACAAAATGATCACCGGCGTCCGCGTCGCATAGTGGCGGGCAGATTGTCCTGGCATGTGTCCTATTTCGTCAGCCGTCCGTGTGTGTTTGATCAGTCCGATGACAGTCTGAATTTCCTCCAGGGAAAGACTGCCTGGCCGTAACAGCTCAGGGATGGGTCCTGTCAGCGAAACGATGGTCGATTCGACTCCAACTGAACAAGGCCCACCGTCCAGAATCAGATCGACTGTGTCGCCCAGGCCGTCAGCGACATGTTGCGCGGTGGTCGGGCTGACATAGCCGAATGGGTTGGCACTAGGCGCCGCAATCGGTGTCTGTGCTTCTCGGATCAAGGCCTGTGCGACGGGATGATTCGGTATGCGGACCGCCACAGTCGGCAGCCCCGCAGTGACGAGATCGGGCACGTCGGGCCGTTTCGGGAGCACTAATGTCAGGGGGCCTGGCCAGAAGGCATCGATCAGCTGACTCGCCGTTGGAGATACGAAACTTGCCACAGTTTCCAGCATCGAGCGATCG
>JAOUPN010000189.1 GCA_029879905.1 Nitrospira sp.
GGGTGCGTCGGATTGCTCGTCGGAGTGGAGACAGGTGATGAACAGGTCATGCATTCGGCGGAAGGGAAGAAGGGGTTGACCGTTCAGAAGCTTGCCGCAATTCGGGAAAAAACCCGGCAGTTGGGCATAAGACTGCACTTCCTGCTGATCGTGGGTTTGCCGCAGGAAACACGAGAGTCGATCGTCGCCACATATGACCTGATTCAACGGTACAAGCCGGATACGATCGGGGTAACCATTATTACACCCTATCCTGGAACCCCCTTGTATGCGCAAGGTCTGAGGGAAGGTTGGATCGATTCGCTTGAATGGGCGGATTATGGCGGACACCAGGTTCCGATGCATACGCCTAATTTGACGAAGGAGGATATGGAATCCGGCAAGCGGTTCTTAGAAGAAGGATTCGCTTTGTTGCAGCGTAGGCAGGTCGGTGGGTATTCCGCACCGTTGGAGGCACTGGCGAAGACACACTATGAGACGTTGTTGCGATGGGCTTATGGCATGGGACCGATGATCGCACAACTGCGGGAAACGCTCTCATCAGGTTCCGTGCTTCGTTCCGAAGAGGGTTCGGCTGCGAGATCGTTAAGGCCATATGCCGGTGAGGCTGCTTCGGTCGGCAGGCCGGAGGGCGACTCGGCCTTGAGGTTGAGCGTGGTCATGCCGACCTATAATCGAGATGCCATCTTGCGGAAGACGTTGCTGGCTTTTGCGTCGCAGACGGCGACGCCGGATCTGTTTGAGGTGATTGTCGTCGATGACGGATCGTCGGATGATACGCTTCAGATGCTCAATCGCTTCAAGGCGCCGTTTGCACTTCGGGTGCTCACTCAGCAGCATCAGGGGGCGAATGCCGCGCGCAATCTTGCGATTCGGGAGGCGCGTGGACCGCTCGTGCTTATTACAGGCGATGACATGATTCCGGAGCCGGCGTTTGTGGAGGCACATCTTAAATTTCATGCGACCCATCCGGATCAATCGGATGCGATGCTGGGGTTCATCAATTGGTCTCCGGAAATCACGGTTACGCCGTTTATGCGGTTTCTTGTGTCACCGGATGGTGGGCAGCAGTTTTCATTCCATTTGGCACAGAACGGCCAGGCGGATTTCAGGCTCTTTTACACGAGTAATATTTCACTCAAACGGAGCCTGTTGTTGAATCAACCCATAATGTTTGATCCGGACTTTACGTATCCGGCATACGACGATACGGAGCTGGGATTTCGGTTGGCCTTGGCGGGGATGAAGATTCATTACAATGCGCGCGCAACGACAAACCATCATCATGAGATGACCGTGCAGACGGTGGCGAAACGGCAACGGCATGCAGGACGCATGGCGATGGTCTTGGTAAACAAACATCCTGATATCACGCAGATAATGCAACTCGGTATCGACGATGTCATGAAGGCGCCAGGGGTGTATACGGAGGAGAATCTGGAGTCTATCCTGGCGTCTCTTGCAGAACTGGAGAAGCCAAGCCTCGATATCCTCAAGCGAATCCCCGTCAACGGATCCACATATGACGCGTTCTATACGACACACATGCTGCATCCGCTCTATCATGCGTTGTTGCGTACCGCCCATGGACTGGGCATTCGGGATGCGATGCAGCAAGCCTGCGAAGTCCGTAAGCCTGATCAGGCCGCCGATCAGCGGCTGAAAAACCATAAAGTCTCTATTATCATCCCTGTTTGGAACAAAGCGGCCTTGACCGAGCAATGTTTGAAGGCGCTGGCGGAGACGACCGATGGGATCGACTACGAAGTGATTCTGGTGGACAACCATTCAACGGATGGTACGCCTGAGTTATTGCGTCAGCTCAGCGGAGATGTTCGCATTATTTCGAACAAGGAGAATCTGGGTTTTGCCAAAGCGTGTAACCAGGGGGCCCGTATTGCAAACAGTCCGTATCTGCTTTTTTTGAATAACGACACAGTCTCCCAGGCAGGGTGGCTTCAGCCCCTGCTTGAGGAACTCGACCGGCATCCGGAGGTCGGCATTGTCGGGAGCAAACTCTTGTTCGCTGACGGCACCATTCAGCATGCCGGTGTGGTGATGTCTCGTTTTGGCGTGAGGCCATACCATGCGTACCGACTTGCACCGGCGGATCTGCCGGCGGTGAATCGTCGCCGGGAATATCATGTGGTGACCGGGGCATGTCTCTTGATTCGGCGGAGCCTCTTTGAAGAAGCCGGAGGGTTTCACGAGGGTTTTCGCAACGGGTTTGAAGATGTGGACCTCTGTCTCAAGGTGAGGGAGAAGGGGCATCACGTGGTGTATCAGCCGCGGAGTGTACTGTATCACCTCGAGAGTCAAACCCCGGGAAGAAAGCAATATGACGACGACAATGCGCGGTTGTTGCATGAACGATGGAAGGGGCATGGGTGGTTCGGCGACGAAGACGCACAGTATTACGATGATGGGTATAAGTTGGTGACAGTGGTTGATGAGGACAAGATCGTACAGCGCCTCCGCCCCTTTGCCGATGAGCAAGATCGTCTGGCATGGGGATTGGTGGCAGAGGCGCAACGGGCGGCCGCTCGGGGGGATTTGCAGGGTCTTGAACGGCAACTCACGCTGAGTGAAGAGTGGCCGGCCGACAGAGGGGTACTCGAATGGGGTGCGCTTGTATCGGTATCTCTTGCCCGGAAGGAGTTGGCGGCCGCATTTATGCGGAGACGGAGAGCATTGGATGATCCGGCCGTTGAGCAGATCGGCTCCATTCGGCAAGCCTTGGCCAAAGGAGAGACAGCGGTGGCGGCATCCCAATTGGAACAGTGTTTGAGAAATCATCCAGGGAACTCCGACGCGCTGATCCTGCGAGGTGTACTCTCTATGCAACGGGAGCAGTTTCGGGAGGCCGAAGCGGCATTCTCGGATGCGTTACGGCAGGGGGCAGACCGTAGAAAATGTCTGATGGGTATGGGAATGGCCTCATTGGGCCGCGCCTATGCACAGGGGGCATGGGAGACGTTTCTTCAGGTTCTCTCTGAGCATCCGGATGATGCCGAGGCCATTCATTGGTTGCTCCGGGCCGGGACCGCGCAAAATCGCTGGAAAGATCTCAGTGACCATATTCGCGCCTACGTATCCAGAAATCCTGGGGATCTCTCTGCCAGATTCGCACTCGCCGGCGTGCTGGTTCGAGCGGATGAGATCGAGTCGGCGAGAAATGAACATGATGCGATCCGGGTGTTGGAGCCGGAATATGACGGATTGTCTGAATTGGAAAAGGCCATATCGGGAAAAGAGGCGGTTCTGGCTGCCGACGCCGCACAACAATAGCGAGCATGAGACGGGCGCTCGTCATACAGCTGGCCAGGCTGGGTGATCTGATCCAGACCATCCCGGCGATCGAAGCCATCAAAGCTGCTGATCCTTCCCTGATCTTGGATCTGCTGTGTCCTGCGCCGCTGGCTTCGATCGGACGAATGGTGCCAGGAATCACCAGTGTGTTGGAGTGGGACGGTGCAGCGTGGAGGCGTGGAGCTCAGGATGCCGATACGGCGTTACAACTCCGTCATGTTCGGGAGGCTGAACAACGGATTCGAGACCTTTCAGCGGAGCGACACGATCGTGCGTTTGTGCTGAATCAGCATCCACGGTCGTTGCTGGCCGGTGCGTTGCTGGCCCGCGACATGAAAAGTCCCAGGTTGAATGGTCCGCTGGGTGAACGGATGGACCCGTGGGCTTCCTATATCAGAGACGTGGCATGTACACGGCGGAGTCGTCATGTGCATTTAGCGGATGCCTTCTGTGGACTGTGTGGTGTGCGTCCGACGGGGAAGCCCCCTCGCATCAACGTGACTCCCTGTGTACTGCCCGTAGATATAGAGCCGATCGGTAAACAGGGTGGACCGTGGATCGGACTCATTGTCGGAGCCGGATCGGTCGAACGGCTGGTTCCTCTTGATGTGTGGCATCGTTGGATCGAGCAGTTTCTGGAAACGGTGCCGGATGGTCGTATCGTGTTGATCGGTCAGGAGCAGGAACGAGGCCGCTATCTTCAAGATCATCTCCCGTCGTCGATGGTGGGACGAACTTGGAACGTCACCGGCCGCACCACGCTTCCTGAATTGGTCACGATTTTATCCAGATGTCAGGCGGTGATCGGATCGGATACCGGGCCGCTTCATCTTGCCGCTGCGGTGGGCGTGCGGGTGTTCGGCTGGTATTTCGCACGTGCCCATGTCCATGAGACGGGTCCGTATGGGACACATCATTGGATATGGCAGGCCAACGAGATCAGCGATGAAGGCAACAGTGCCCATGACGGGGTGCGCCCGGTACGTTGGCCGATTGAGGAAACTCTGATGGCGCTGACACAAGGCAAGGTAAGACCGATCGAAGGATGGACGGTGTGGGCGGGCCAATGTGATCGGCTGGGGGCTTACTATAGTGAAGCCGGCCGGTGTGCAATTCCTCCTCCCGAACGAGAGGATCTCTGGCTCCGATTGTGTCCGGCTCTTGGATGATGAGGGTGGCGGCGTGAATTATTTACGGGAAAATCTCAAGCATCTTCGCAAGGTCCGTCCGGAATTGGCGGAGGCTGTCTTGGCAACTCCCGGAGCTGTATTGACTCTTGCCACGTCACGGGAGGGGAGCGTGACGGCAACGTACGACGGCCGATGGGTTCACAGCTCGTATGATCCGCGCAAGGAGGCGAGAACGTGGGCCGATATGCATGTCAAAGAGTGGAAGGCCGGTGAAATCGGTGTGGTGTTGGGAGTCGGTCTTCTGTATCACGTCGAGGCATTGGCCGGGATGAAACCGGACGGCAGCCGACTCGCCGTAGTCGTTCCGGACATATCAATATTGAAGGATACGGCGAGTGTTCGTCCGATGGGACCTTGGTGTGAGAGCGTAGAATGGATATGGGGTGACGTACGACGCATGGCGGAACAGTTGGTCGGGTATTCCGCTCCACTCCGATTCCTGACGTTTGTCGGAGCAGCACGGCTACATGCAGAAACTCATCGGCAGTTGGAAGCTGCATTGCGTGTCGTATCCGCGGAAAAGCAAGGGGGGCGTCTGCATGTGGCCGTCGTGGGTCCGATTTACGGCGGGTCGTTGCCGATCGCGCGGTATGCGACGGCGGCGTTGGAAAGCTTGGGACATCGCGTCAGTTGGATCGACCATAGCCGGCACCACAACAGTTACAAGGCGTTCGGATCGTATCGTGACCCGCGGCATCGCCTTATGATGCAGGATCGCTTTGCGGATGTGTTAAGTCTCAGTACGATTACTCACCTGGCGGAGGACCCTCCGGACCTTGTCCTCGCTCTTGCTCAGGCCCCGATTACGCTGGCCCTGCTTGAACATTTGCGTAAGAAGAAATTTCTGACCGCCATGTGGTTTGTGGAGAACTACCGGCATCTCACCTACTGGCAACAGTTGGCGGCGGGATATGACTTTTGGTTTGTCATCCAGCAGGGGGAATGCCATGAGGCATTGAAGCGGGCCGGCGCCAGGTATGTCGAGTATTTGCCCATGGCGGCTGACCCATCCATTCATCGATCGCTTGTTTTGAGCCATGAAGAGCGAGAAGAGTATGGCGCCGACGTATCGTTCGTCGGGGCCGGATACCAAAACCGCAGAGCAATTTTGCCGCGCTGGTTGTCGGATGAATGGACATTCAAACTCTGGGGTAATGAATGGGAGGGAGCAGCGGATCTTGCCACGGTTCTGCAGCGGGGCGGTGCACGGATCGATACCGAGACATGTATGAAGGTCTTCAGCTCGACGACGATCAATCTCAATCTCCATTCGTGCGGAGGGGACAGCCTGGACCCTCATGCCGACTTTGTAAATCCGAGAACGTTTGAATTGGCCGCCTGCGGGGCTTTTCAATTGACCGATCACCGAGCGCTGATGCCCGACCTGTTTACCGACCGAGAAATCGTGCAGTTCAGACACCAAGATGAAGTTCCGAATCTGATTCGTCGCTGGTTGCAGGATTCCGACGGCCGGCAGGCTGCGACCGAGGCGGCTCGTCGACGCATCGTGACTCAACATACCTATGCACATCGCATGAAGGATCTTTTGGCCGCGATCGGCCTTCAGCAGCCTGATCGAATCGGTGCGATGCTACGCGGCGACCGTAATGCGGACGTGCTGGGCGCCCGAACGGATTGCGCTCCCGAGTTATCCGCTCTACTGGGACGATTTCCTCACGACCAACGTGTTGAGTTGAAGGACGTTGCAGCGGACATTCGCGCACGGGGTACCGATCGCCCCTTGGCGCGTGAGGAGTTGCTTGTACTCATGCTCGATAGTTATCGCTCGGAAACAAAAGATCTTGTCTGAACGGGTGAGGAGTGAGGAGTGAGGAGTGAGGAGTGAGGAGTGAGGAGGGGAATGCTCTGGCAACCCTCGATAGTGCACTTAATAGAATCGAGTTTCAGATGAAGCAGGTATTGATCATCAATATTACACGCATGGGCGATTTGGTGCAGATGGGGACGCTGCTGGCCAGGCTACGTGAAGAATGGCCTGGATGTGCTATCGATCTTGTCATCGATCATCGGTTTGCGCCGGTGGCCGCGATGTTGCCGGGATTGCGTGACGTGATTGTGCGG
>JAOUPN010000190.1 GCA_029879905.1 Nitrospira sp.
CCAGAATTCCCGCGATTCTTGAAAAGTTACCTCAAAGCGGGCTACCCAATTTGTTCATTCCAAGCAAACACCACTTCGTCAAGGTTGAGGCGTTACCGGTCCTCGGCACAGGCAAGCTTGACCTGCGTGGCGTGAAACGTATCGCGACGGAGCGCCTCTTGCACGGAGCGTAATTGGTGGCACCTTTTCGGGAACTCACCCTTCTGCTCGGCCTCACCGTCGGAGGGCTCCTATTGTCGGGATGGGCACCGGCCGATCGATTCACCTGGTTTTTAGAAGCCCTTCCCGTCCTCATCGGTCTCCCGCTGCTCGCCGCCACGCACCGGATATTTCCCCTCACCTCACTGACCTACCGATTGTTGACCATTCATGCCGCAATTCTGCTGATCGGCGCCCACTATACCTACGCACACGTTCCCATTGGATACTGGATGCAGGATATCCTTGGCTTCGCCCGCAATCACTTCGACCGGATCGGCCATCTGGCGCAGGGATTTGTGCCGGCCATATTGGCGCGTGAATTCCTATTACGCACGTCTCCCTTGCAGCAAGGTTCTTGGCTCTTTGTCCTGGTTTGTTCGGTATGTTTGGCCTTCAGTGCATGTTACGAGTTGTTTGAATGGGGCGTCGTACGCCGGACCGGCGAAGCCGCCAGCGCCTTTCTCGGAACGCAGGGCGATGAGTGGGATACCCAATGGGACATGTTCATGGCTCTCATCGGCTCAATCACCGCGCAGCTGACACTGTCCCGTATCCACGACCGCCAACTCCGGATGCTGGCGCCGACACATTCTAACCAGCCCAACCGTCCTGAAATACTGAAGGCCTTGATTGCCTGTATCGGCCTGCTGACGACGATCAGTTTCTTCTCCGCTCCTGCCGGTGCCCAGAGCACCAACTTCCCCACCACCACCCCTGTCGATCACCCCATAGGCACCGATGCCTTGGCACAAGAGCGTCTCGGACTCTTTCCTGGAACCGCCTTTCTCCGAACAACCGGTCGATGCAATGACTGCCGGACCTCACCGCAAGCACTCTGGTATTTTGCCGACGAAACCATCGCCGTCCCGGCACATCAGGACCAGCAAGATACCGTCGGCGATAACCTTCATCCACCGTTCCTCATATGGCTCGGGTCGCCGGAACTCATCACACAAAGCCTCCTTTCGGCAGACCATACCCATCTTGAACTCCCGAGCGGCAGTCTTGTTCCCTTTCGGCTGGTGCCACAACTCTCGGCAAACCGCTCATACTACAACGACGCCAGCACAGAATTTTTTACCAAACATCGCTTGCGTGTGCGCGGCCGCACCGTTCTATCCACGGAAGGACCGGTCTTTGAAGCCCGCACGATTTGGCCTTCGGACTTTCTCCTCTCTCGCGACCATGCTATGCAGGCCGGAGGCTCAACGATCACACAGCTGATGGAGACATCATCCCGCACAACAGAGCATGCCCTGACGACCCATATCCTGTGGGAACGGCACAGTGACTCGTGGGGAGGGAAACCGGTCCTCGCGGTCATCCTGAACGGCGCCCAAGGCGACGACGACGAAGCACACGGCGGCCATTTCGGGCTCGTTACCGGCTCCATGGGTCCTCAAGGCGAATGGGCCGACTGGCTGGTCAATAATTTTTACGACCCTGACGTCGTCAGCGAAAAAGGCATTCTGCCGGCGATGGTCCCGATGGACAACTATCTCATGGATCTCAACAGCGGACAGTCATACTATCGGCCCAGTGAGATCCTCGTGCTGATCCTCAAGCACGATCGGGTGCCCGCTGCCTATCAATCCACGATCCAGAACATCTTCAGACAACTGTATCGGCACGAAATCGACTATGACCACTCGCTTTCCAACTGCGCCGGATTGAGCATCGATCAACTCCGTGCCCTTGGGTGGCAGATCCCATTGTATGGTTCCAGCAGTCTCCTCAAAGCAACAGGCGGGTTTTTCTATCTTGCAGCCAAAGACCGCAGCTTCGCCAGCGGCACCAACATCTATCGATATTTTTCCGAAGAAGTGACACGCCTCCTCCCACGCGTAGCCTTCGAAGCTATCGGCAATGACCTCCTGGCCCTTTTGCATCAACGCCAGTCATTGCGCGGGCTGACCGCGTTCGAAGAATGGCTGGTCGAAGACGTCGAAGCCGTTCTGTACGTCCATATCCCCCAGGTTCCCTCTAGTCGAGCAACGGGAACGTATGCCGTTGCCTCACTCGATGAATACCAGCAACGTGTTCCAGCCGATCGCTCACAATGGAAAGCGGTCCCTACGCCTCCACGCCCCTTTCCCGTCGACTTGCGCGTCGCCCCCATACAAGCTCAACTCTTGCCTCTTCCAACCCCTATCCTGATCCTTGTATTCAGCCTTGTGTGCGCAAGCTTCGTCATAACGGGCTGGTTGTACCGTCGCCGGTCACGGGACCGCCGTGACGGCTAAGCACCATCCTTGAACGCAACATCATTTTTCCTCTTCCATATACACCAAACCAAGTCACAGACCGGCTTCATGCCTCCGTAAAAGCGTGATTTCACTTGGCATGGCGAATCGACCTGCTAGACTTGCTCGGTCAGGTAGGGATACTTGCTTCTTCATGGCCAGCATCTATCAGTTAAAACCGGCGTTTCAGAACCTGCTCCGTCCCGTCACCAACGGACTGGCCGGTGCCGGTATCACGGCCAATCAGGTCACCCTGGCCGCGCTGATCCTCTCCTGTCTCGTAGGGGGAGCGATCGCCTGGCAACCCCAGAACTATTCCTTGTTATTGCTGCTTCCACTGGCCTTGTTTGTGCGCATGGCCCTCAATGCGATCGACGGCATGCTGGCGCGAGAACATCACATGCAAAGCCGACTCGGCGCCATCCTGAACGAACTGGGCGACGTCGCATCCGATACGGCACTCTATCTGCCCCTGGCGCTGGTTCCCGAATTCGACTCGCGGCTGATCGTGCTGCTGGTCGTCCTGGGCCTGATGGTTGAAATGACCGGAGTGATTGCCGTTCAGATCGGCGCCGCACGCAACTATGCCGGTCCGATGGGAAAAAGCGACCGGGCTTTCCTCTTCGGGCTCGTCGCGTTGCTGTCGGGATCAGGCATCGAACCGGGGTTGTGGAGCACCGCATTGTTTGCGTCAGGCTCTCTCCTGTCCGCCGTCACGATCATCAACCGAGCACGCCAGGCCCTTGCGGAGGCCCGCTGATGTTCTCCCACCTGCACGCATCCGTCCTGTATGGACTGGGCGGCATTCTCAGCGTCCTGGTTGTTGCGTCAACCGTCGTCATCATCCTCAAGCGGCGGCATCCCGAGAAATCCTATGTCGAATTGTCCCAGCGGATCAATTCCTGGTGGATCATGGTCGGGGTCTTTTCCGCTGCCATCCTGCTGAGCCGTACCGCCTCGATCGTCTTCTTTGCCTTTGTCAGCTTTCTCGCCTTAAAAGAATACTTCTCCCTCATTCCCACAAGACGCGCCGATCGCCGTGTTTTATTTTGGGCCTATTTGGCGATCCCATTCCAATACTACTGGGTCCATCTCGAATGGTACGGCATGTTCATCATCTTCATCCCCGTCTACCTGTTCCTCCTGTTGCCAATGCGCATGGTCATCATCGGAGAAACCAAGGAGTTTTTACGGGCAGCCGGCATGCTGCATTGGGGACTGATGACGATGGTGTTCAGCCTCAGTCATGCGGCATTTTTTCTCGCCTTGAGCGAGGAGAAGAACCCGGCGGGAGGTGGGGCCGGTCTGGTCCTCTTCCTGATCTTTCTGACCCAATTCAACGATGTCGCGCAATTCATCTGGGGGAAACTCACAGGCCGCCACAAGATCATCCCGCTGGTCAGCCCGAACAAAACCTGGGAAGGATTCCTGGGCGGACTCGCCACGACCACCGCGCTGGCTGCTTTACTTGCCCCGCACCTGACCCCCTTGACCGTTCCAGAGTCTTTGTTGGCCGGACTGTTGATTGGATGCAGCGGATTCATCGGGGACGTGACGATTTCAGCCTTGAAACGCGACATCGGGGTCAAAGACAGCGGCAGCCTGCTGCCTGGGCATGGCGGCATCCTCGATCGGATCGACAGCCTGACGTTCACGGCGCCGCTGCTGTTTCACTTTATCTATTACCTTCATTACTGAGAGATGCCTGTGCTGCAACAACTGTTTTTCCTCCTCATCGTCAGGCCGATCGCGCTGATTGTGCTCGGCCTGAACATCCGGCACCGGGAACACATTCCGGCGAAAGGACCGGCCATCGTCGTCTCCAACCACAACAGCCATCTCGACACGCTGGTGCTGATGACCTTGCTGCCCTGGTCGCTTCTGAAGTCAGCCAGACCGGTGGCGGCACAAGACTATTTCTTTCAAAACACCCTGCTCAAATGGTTCGCGCTGACGATCATGCATATCATCCCGCTGGAGCGGCATATCACCGACCGCAGCCACGATCCATTGGCCGGTTGCAGCGACGCGTTGAAACAGGGAGACATCCTGATCTTGTTTCCGGAAGGCTCCCGAGGCGAACCGGAACAATTGGGCACGTTCAAAACCGGCATCGCGCATCTGGCCAAACGGCATCCCGATATTCCCATCACGCCGATCTTCCTGCATGGCCTCGGCAAGGCGCTGCCGAAGGGGGAAGGGCTGCTGGTCCCCTTCTTCTGCGACGTCTTCGTGGGAGAACCGCTGCTATGGACCGGCGACAAAGCGGGGTTCATGACCGTGCTGGAAACAGCCATTAAAGCGTTGGCCGAAGAAGGGCACCTGCCGGCCTGGGAATAGAAACGGAGTACCCCAAAGGAATCTCTATCGGATAATCGAAGACAGCGATCTCTTTCACGTGAGTGCAACCCATGGAGGTTCTCTATGGATGAAAATGTCCAGGAAGAACCGGAGACAAAGAAGCTGACCGTTCTCGAAATGATCATAATCGCATTTCTTGGACTCACGGGCATTGGGCTCGTTTACGCGGGTGGATTTGTATGGTTCGCAGCTATTAGCTGGATACGGGCGCATGGAGGAGGCGAGGCCGGTGCTTTTATCAACATTGTCCTTCCAGCAATCGCTGTCGTCGGCGTGACATTGATCGCATCGGCGTTTCAAAGAGCGTTTGGAAGAAACAGAAAGAAATCACTCTGAGCGAGCACCGCTCTATTCTTCTCCTTGCCAGGCAGACATAAGATGATTGACCATCAAGCCGATACCCGCAACGATTCTCCGACAGTCCACTGGAACCGCGTCGGCGGCGCTATTCTGGGAACGACGACTATCCTTGGCGGCCTCTATCTCGAACAAGTCGCATGGGACCAACCCAATGCGATTGGCAAGATCACCGTGGGGGTACTTGCTCTCGTTTGCATGGGATGGGGACTATCACTTTTCTATCGAATGATCGAGCAGATCCGATTTGAACGCTCAGGAATTACCGTCCCTCTCGGTCAGGTTGACGAGAACCTGTTCTCCCGGACGCTCCGGCTTGGAAGTGGGCTCTTCCTTGTTGTAACCGGACTCCAATGGACGTATCTGAACGTTGCGCCGCCACAAGGAACGCCACCTCACATGGATGTCCCTCTCCTCGTCACGGGGACTTATCTCCTGTTTCTCGTCCCCATTCATACGGCGATTCGTTGGAGCGTAGCCTCCCTCTGGGCTATTCCGCAGGTGCGGGCTGGTCTAATGCTGATTCGCCAAGTCGCATGGTGGCTTACCGCTCCAGCGCTGATTGTTCTTGCACCGTATGTTTCCTTCAGTGGTCGCATCAGCCGCGAAACGTTCTGGCGTCAGGTGGGATTCCTCTACGCAGTAGCGGTGCTCGGCAATGTGGTACAGATCTTTGCGCCCTTCAATCTCTGGGGTTCCAACGACCCACCGATCAATTTGCTGGAAACCCTTTTCAATCGATTTGTCGATTCCTTATCTCTTTTCATCGTCTCCACGATTCCAACTCAGATCAAACGGCTGCATGACCAAAATCAAACTGGTTGGCTGGCACTGTGCAATATTCCGTTCATCGTCGCCCCGATGACAACACCGGCAACATTTATACCTGCACTGCCTATCGTGTTCTTCCTAAGCGTAGGATTGTTGTCATCTCTAGGCCTTACAAAAGGCACAGACGGCTTCAATCGATACGGCCCAAATCCTCCGACCGAACCATTGCAAGGTAGCAAGCTCGTGCAAGCAGTGAGCTTGCTCTTGGTCTCACTCCTCGGAGCGGCATCGGCACTATGTCTTTTTCAGCCCTCCGCTTTTGTCTTGGTCAAAATGATGTATGTGGTACCGGCCCTGAGCCTGCTCGTGGTGTTGGCGGTAATCCTCGACGCGACAGTGGCAATATGGAAGTCCGATTGCTTTCACTGGAGAATTCTCCATGACTCATCGCAACGACACGACCAGTAACAGCAAATCCCTCATCGACTGCCACGTCCATCTGGCCGCGTTTCCGGACGGCGGCAACGGCTGCTACATCTCGCCGAAGATCCTCAAGAGTCCCCTCTTCCGTTACTTGCTCTGGAAACATCAGCTGTCCCCGGACAAGCCGCATGAGGCCAATCAGA
>JAOUPN010000191.1 GCA_029879905.1 Nitrospira sp.
ATAAGGAAGAGTTCTTTCGTGCCTATTTGGGATATTCCGGATGGGGGCCCGGCCAACTGGAAGGGGAAATGAACGCCGGGTCATGGATTCTTGTTCCTGCCGATCCGATGTGGGTTTTTGAAAAAGATGCATCCTCGATTTGGCACGATATGGTGTTGACGCTTGACGATACCTATCGGCCCTACGCAGAAATGCCGTTCGATCCCTCCTGCAACTAAAATACACGCGAGTTTCTGAAGGCCGAGGTTGAGGCTGAGGCTAAGGGGAAGAGTATTCGGTTTCCAGTTTCGTCGAAACCTTGGCCTGAACCTCAGCCTTAACCTGGCTTCATCCTGTCTTCACACCTCGTGAGATCTCCGTTGCAGCCTGCGGTGGGTGGTGCTACGCTCGCTGCATGCAATATGGCAAGAGAGGACGGCGATTGGTCCGATGCCTGCCGACGCTGATGTTGGGTGCCGCACTATACGCGTCGACGGCCGGATGCGGCGTTGCCTACACCATTATCAAGTCGGAAGCTAAGCTCGATCGCCTTGGCGTTCCCATGACCAAGATGCAGGTCATTAAGGAAGTCGGGCATCCTGATCGTGTCGTGAGGGACGATGGGCGGATGTTGGTCTGGGAATATTCGCTGACAGCCAGAAAACAGTGGATGGCCGAGCTTGGCTACTGTCCCTTCTCAATGTGGATCGGTGGCTGTCTTCTCTATCCGTTTACGAATCTCTGGTCCGATCAACGCGAATATCCGAACCACGTCGTCTTCATCGACAATGAGTTGTGTGCATGGGGACAGCCGTCTGCCATCATGCAGAGACGTCGAGCCTGTGCCGCCTCCGGAGGGGTACGGTCGATGAGAGAACCTGTCGTGTCGGGTAGGGGACCGATCAGCCGGGACACCATCGGACAATATGGGACCATGGCGGTCATGCTCTTTGAAGATGCGCCGGGCGTACCGGGAACAGGGTCGCGTGTGGCTGGGATGGTGGCGACATTGATGCTGGATCTTGATATGAATATGGTCGAGCGTGCACAGTTGGATGATCTGTTGCAAGAACAGGTTACCCAACTGACGCATAGCGATGATGCCAATGCGCTGACCGTCGGTAAGTTAGTCGGTGCGGAAGCCATCATCGTCGGTGAGGTGCAGCAATGGGAGGAGCGTGAGCACGAACATGCGAATAGCGTGTCGTTGGCTCTTCGGATGATCGATGTGGAAACAGGTCAAGTCCTTTTCAGCGGGCAGGGGCATTTGACCGATCGGACGAACGGTAATCCTGAAAGCTCAGCCCGCGTGATCGTCAATCGTATTCTGACTCTTTTCGGCGCACAGACCGGTTTGCTCGGGTCCGGTCGTATCGGCGTGACCTGGGCCTTGCAGGAGGAACGGGGAGTGCGATTCTATCTTGTACGGGAACTGCGAAGCGGTCTTCCGGCTGAAAAGGCCGGGCTCCACGTCGGTGATCGAGTGGTGGCCTGCAATGGCTTCCCATTGTCCGGGGTCACGGCTGAGCGTGACGCCAAACGGCTCTGTCAGGTTGAAGCAGGACAGAATTTGGTGTTGGACGTGAGGCGGGAGGACCGCCCGCTTGTTGTGCGTATGACCGCCGAAAAGCGACCAGGATTGTAGGGAAATAGTATTGGAAAGGAGCAAAGGAAATACGTGGATCAACAGATGAGGCCCAAGCCTGCTTCAGACAACTTATTACGAAAACTGCATGAGCGGCCGCAGATTCCGCTCACAAAATGGCTGAGGGCGCCGGCCCATGTGCACTACAAGGCGTTCCGCATGGTGGATCCGCCGAATCAGCGTCCCGCAAGTCGGGCAGAATTCCAGTCATTGCTGGAGACGTTAAACGTTCCCGCTGAGACCAAGGTGTTACGGGAGACATTCGGTTATGGGGTCAAGGAAGCTCAGAATGGCGAACGCCTCATCGTCCTCTGGCAAGCCCACACTGAGTATTACACCTACCAGCTGTGGCACCTTCATCCGCCCGGACAGGATACTGTCACGTTCGGCCCGCTGACCTTTCCTGGTTACCGATTCCCAGGGACGGCCTTGGGGACAGAAGTCTGCCGGTTGGATATTGTGCTGACGACGGAGGCGCTCCCATCGCGTGAACATGTGCGCACCCTGTTTCCCGGCCCGATGCTCTATGGGAGCCGGATTCTTGATGAACACACCATTGTGATCGCCAGCTTTACGCCGGACGACTATGGGAGAGAACGCTATTGGGTGACGGCCGGAACCTCGCAGTCCGATTCATCGCATCTCAAGGATGTCGTCGATGCCATCGTGCGGATCGAGACCTACTATCATCTGTTGTTGATGCAGAAGCCGCTCTTTTCTGCTGCCATTGATCAGGCCTATAAGTTTGAACAGGTGCATCTGAAACAGCGCGAGATCATTACGGAGCATATCGGCCATGCCAATTCGCAGACGCTGCAACGGTGGCTGAACAGTCTGACGCAAGATTTGCTGAAAACGAATCGCATGGCCGGCCGGCTACATTTTGAACTGTCTGCCTCCGTACCCTATGACAAAATCCTGCACTCCACACTGTCGTCGGCCGTGGAAAAACCGCTGGAATCCTATCGGCCTCTGTCTGATTACGTGTTGAGCGGCATCACCGGCGTCGCCGAGGGGTATCAGCAATTATTAAGGCGGATCGACACACTCCGCGGGGGATTTGAAGGGATCATCTCCATCATCCGTACCCGCGTTGATCTGATTGTGGAAGCACAAAATCTCGCCCTCCTGCAAAGCGTAGACAAGACGACCAAGAACCAGGTCATTCTTCAACATACGGTCGAGGGTTTGTCGGTCATCGTGATCGCGTACTATCTGTCAGGTCTTGCCGGGTACATCTTCAAAGGGTTGTCGGAACTGGGGTGGCTCACAAATTACAATTTAGCGTCGGCTATTTTTGTCCCGGTCGCCATCGGCATTGCCTTAGCTATTACGGTCGTGAGCAAGAAGATTCTGCACAAAAAACTGATCGGCGAGCCGCCGGCACCGAAAGCTGAGAAGCCGGAGGAGTGAACGGGAGTTGTCGTCTGAGTTGCCGGAATCAGATACGTCGAATATGCTTCTGCTCAACAACTAGGAGAGGCGCGTTGTGAACCTGCAGGGTGATAAGAGAGACGAGGAACGGATGGCTGCCAACCTGCGCCGCGGTATCAAACTCACTGATCTCGCGTTGGCGCTTCGCCTTGCTGCGATCCGGCAGCAGGATCCTGCTTGCACTATGGCCGATGTGATGCACGAAATCCGATTGCAGAAAGAACGGGCATGGCAGCTGAATCGGACCTAGCAGGAACGTTGGTTGAACTGTCGGCTGAGAATGGTGGCTGGCTGCCTTCAGGATTTGGCGGATCTTGAAAAAATGAGCAGAAGAAAGAGCACCTGCGAATTGATGAGCCCTATATCGCGCAGTGGAAAACCGCTCTTGGCCTATCACACTGGAACACTATTCCCTGTTCCGAAGGATCTTTTCTAGAAAGCGTCCGGTATGTGATGCTGCGACCTTGGCCACCTGTTCCGGCCGCCCTTCGGTCACGATCTGTCCTCCCGCTGCGCCGCCTTCTGGACCGAGGTCGATAATCCAGTCGGCCGACTTGATCACATCCAGATTATGTTCCACCACCACCAGCGTATTGCCCGCGTCGACGAGTTTGTGCAGCACGGCGAGCAGTTTCTTTACATCGTCGAAGTGCAAACCGGTCGTGGGTTCGTCCATGATATAGAGCAGCTGTTTCGCCGTGGCATCCTTTAACTCTGCGGCAACCTTCAATCGTTGGGCCTCGCCGCCTGAGAGGGTGGTGGCCGATTGTCCCAACTGGAGATAGCCCAGTCCGATTGATGACAACAGGTTCAGTTTCTCGGATAGCTTCTTGTTATTGGAAAAAAACAGGGCAGCATCGTCTACCGTCATAGCCAACACATCGGAAATGGTTTTCTCCCGATGGCGGATAGCCAGGACTTCCGGCTTGAAGCGTGTGCCCTCACAGACCTCGCAGGGGGCGAAGATATCTTCGAAGAAGTACATCTCTAGTTTTTGGACGCCACTGCCTTCGCATCGCTCGCAACGGCCGCCGGAGGCATTGAAGGAAAAGTGGCCTGGTGTCAGTCCTTGCCGGATTGCAGCAGGTTCGAACGCAAAGATCCTCCGAATTTCATCGAAGGCTTTCATATAGGTGACGGGATTGGAGCGTGGGGTGCGGCCGATCGGTTGCTGATCGATGAGGCGTACACCCTTCAGGTGTTCAAGACCCTTGATGGCGGTAAAGCGGCCCATCGGCTGAGATCCAATGCGGAAGGCACGGGCAAGAATGCGATAGAGGGTATCCTCCACCAATGTGCTCTTGCCAGAGCCTGACACGCCGGTCACGCAGATGAGCATCCCCAGGGGGATTCGCACTAAAAGATGTTTCAGGTTGTGTTCCGCCGCCCCCGCAATGACCAGCATCTTTCCGTTTCCCGAGCGTCTTGAAGATGGCACTGGTATGAAGTCTTCTCCTCGGAGATACCTGGCAGTCAATGCGTTGGAGGTGTACAGGAATGTCTCCGCTGGCGCGGCGTAGACGATGTGCCCGCCCTGTCGTCCGGAACGAGGCCCCAGTTCGACGATGTGGTCGGCTGATTCGATCATGTGACGATCATGCTCGACCACTACCACCGTGTTGCCTGCTGCGGCGAGGTCCTTGAGAATGTCGGCGAGCCTGTCCGTATCCCGCGCATGGAGGCCGATCGTCGGCTCATCAAGTACATAGAGTGTCCCGACCAGGCGGGCGCCTAGCTGATTGGCCAAGGAAGCACGCTGAGCTTCACCGCCCGAGAGCGTTTTAGTTTGCCGGGCAAGTGTGAGGTACCCAAGACCGACGCGCAATAGAAAACTCAGCTTTTCGTTCAGAAGTCGCAAAAGGTCACTGGCAATCGCCTGTTCGGATGCAGTCAGGGGCAGCGATACCAGCCATTCGCTGAGACCTTCGACTGTAAATTCGGTGGTCTCATAGATATTTTTTCCGGCAATCTTGACGAAGAGCGCATGGGGTTTCAGTCGACTACCTCGGCAGGTGGGGCAATCAAACGGGGTGCGGTAGCGGCTGAGCATCACACGAACGTGCAGTTTGTATCGTTTGCCTTCGAGGTATTCAAAAAAGTCGTTGATCCCGTCGAATGACTTGTCGCCGTCCCATAATAACTGTTGCGTGTCTTTGGAAAGGGACTTGTAGGGAGCGGTGATGTCGATGCCGCGCCGCTTCATTGCAAGCAGTAGTTGCTTTTGCCACCAGTCGGCGCTGGGTTTGCTCCAGGGTTCGACAGCACCCTGGGCCAGAGATTTGTCCTGATCGGGAACCACGAGTTCCGGATCGTAGCGCAGCACGTTGCCGAATCCTTTGCACTCGGGGCAGGCCCCCAAAGGATGATTGAATGAAAAGAGAACCGGGCGGAGCGGTTCGAACGTCCGACCGCAGCCCTGACACAAATAGCCGGTGCTGTATGACTGTTGCCCGTGGCCGATGACATCGACGACACAACGCCCTTCGCCCTCTCGGAGCGCCGTTTCCACAGCCTCGGTCAACCGTGAACGGTCGGTGTCTCTGATAATGAGGCGGTCGAGTACGATATGGAGCGACGGCTGTTTCTTGAACGATGACGGAGTAAGGTCTTGGAGGGAGACCACATCGTCAGCCAGTTTTAATCTTGTAAACCCTCGAGTGAGTAACGATTGGATAAAGGCCGCTTCCGTTTTGGCCGGCGGCGGTGCGACCGGGAAGAGCACCATGGCTCTGCCTTCCGGGAACCGGTTGAGCAGATCATCCACAATAGTATTGGGGTGGAATGAACGGGCTTCTTGATCGCAATCCGGGCAGGTCGGTCTTCCGATCTTCGCGAAGAGCAGGCGCAGGAGGTCGGCGACTTCCGTCGTTGTGCCCACGGTCGAACGGGCGGTGCGTACCTGGTTTTTTTGTTCGATTGCGATGGCCGGGCGGATGTTCAGGATGCGGTCCACATCGGGGCGAGCGACTTTGTCGAGGAACATGCGGGCATAGGTGGACAGTGATTCGACATAGCGCCATTGACCTTCGGCGAAGATGGTATCGAAGGCGAGAGAGGACTTTCCCGATCCTGAGACACCGGTGATGGCCGTCACTTGATTGTGCGGAATCTTCAGCGAGATGTTCTTGAGATTGTTCTGCCGCGCCCCCTCGATAGTGAGGTCTTTGGTAGGGGGATTCGAATTGAGTGGGTGAGGCACGGCGATGTCTCCTACGAGAAAACGACCGGACATGGTAGCAAGCGGCGAGTGACGGTTCAATGAGGGAAGAGGGGGGGCGACGTGTGGTCTATAACGCGGCTAGACCATCTTCATCAGACTCTGCAGAAAAGGGTAGAACGCAGGAACTCATGCGGCGAAGGCATCCTTCGTGCTGCTGCGGAGGAGCGGAGCAAGGTCAAGATAGCGGCGTGCGACATCTTCAATCATGTCCGTCAAGAAGGCCTCGTCTCGACACAGGAGAAGCTGCCCTCGTAGCACATGGTACAGAAATGAGA
>JAOUPN010000036.1 GCA_029879905.1 Nitrospira sp.
AGTGCCGGGTCAACGTGAGGTAATCAGAGAGCGGCATTAGGCCTGAAACGGTGGTGGCCCAGGCGTCACTGACGAGATTGAACCGTTCGGTCGGCGCGAGATGATCCAGGCCTGCATTGATCAGCCGTGTGAGAAGCGAGGTCTCGTAGTGGACACGATAGAATCCATGCCCTCCTTCATTGACGACCAATTGCCGGGGTGTCGAGGGAAGGGGTATGCGCATGTCTGTTTCTGTGAGGAGCAACCGGTGATGTTCGACGGAATCCTCGGTCTCAAGACGGAGTTGAATTGGGATGTGCCAAGTCTGGTCTTCTGATTCTTGATGCGGGAGATAGGTAAACCGCTTCTGGGTGAGGATCAGTTCAGAGTCTCCGGCCATGCGGGCATGCACAAGCGGGTAGCCGGGCTGGAAAATCCACCCGTTCATCAGCTCAGGAACCGGTTGCTGAGCGGCTTTGCCGAGCGAAATCCAGAGGTCCTTGGTATCGGCGTTGCCGTAGGCATGGGTGCGAAGATAGTCGCGCACGCCGTCACGGAACACGAGGGGACCCAAATGTTGCTCGAGCATTCGTAAAACCGACGCACCTTTTTCGTACGTCAGTACGTCGAACATGGCATCGGCCTCCTTGGGAGCTTGAACCGGATATTCGATCGGCCTGGTGTTCTGGAGCCCATCGACGGCAAATGCTGCAGCCCGAGACACGCAGAACGTGTCCCATCGTTTCCATTCCGGCTTCCAGGCATCAACCGCCATCATTTCCATAAACGTCGCGAAGGCTTCGTTCAACCACAGTCCGTTCCACCAGGACATGGTGACCAGGTCGCCGAACCACATGTGTGCGTTTTCATGTGCGACCACATCAGCGACTCGCTCAAGCTCACTGTGGGTACCGGTGTGTTGATCGACCAATAATGCGGTCTCTCTGAACGTGATGGCGCCGAGATTTTCCATTGCACCGGACGCGAAGTCGGGAATCGCGAGCAGATCAAGCTTGTCTCCTGGATACGGAATGCCGTAGTACTCCTCAAAAAACGTCAGCGAAGCAGCGGCGATGTCTTGACCAAATGGGGTAAGCGACCGTTTGCCTGGTACGGTCCAGAGGCGAATCGGCGTCTTCCCGACAATTTCCGGCTCGGTCGGTTGAAGCTGTCCGACGATGAAGGCGACCAGGTATGTCGACATTGTGATACTGTCGGCGAAGCGGACCACTTTCTTGCCGGATTCGAGGGATTCCGAGACGATTCTCGTATTGGACACGGCTGCGAGGTTGGGATCGATAACCAACGTCGTGGAAAAAACCGATTTGAACCCAGGTTCGTCCCAGCAGGGGAAGGCTCGGCGCGCGTCCGTCGCCTCGAACTGTGTGGCTGCCATGATGTGCATGGTCCCTGATTCGTCCGTGTACGTACTGCGGTAGAAGCCGCGCAGTTTGTCGTTCAGGATTCCGTGAAACCTGATGAACAATTGCCACTCTCCGGGAGCGATGGTCTGAGAGAATGTGAGCCGACAACGTTCAAGGGGATCATCCGCACTGATCGATGCGTCGAGCCGTTGCGCCTGTGCATTTTCAAGATAGGCGTGAGTAACCGTGAGTTCGGCGGCATTCATGACGATGGTCGTCGTGGGTTGTGTGACCGTCACGGCCACGGTTTCTTGACCGTGAAAGCTCGCTTGGTCGAGGTCAGGTTCAAGTCGCAGGTCGTAGCGGGTTGGGATCACATGATCAGGAAGTCGGTAGGGATCATTGCGGTCGGGAGTTGTCTTGGAACTCATCGTCTGTCCTCGTCGGCCTGGCGGTCATAGGGTGGATGCGGTCATGCAGTGGTCGATCAACTCATTCATACGGTCGGCGCGTGGTGGACCTCGACACCATCAGGCGTGCCGACGATGAGGAGATCTGTTCGACCGACAAAGAGTCCGGTTTCGACGATACCGGGAATTTGGTTTAATGCCGCCTCCAAATCCTGTGGGTGGTCGATACGTGGAAGATGCACATCCACAATGAGGTTCCCGGCTTCTGTCTGGAATGGCGTGCCGTTGCGTTCCCGCAGCACCACGGCACTTGTGGTCAGCTTTTCGATCTCTCTGGCCGTACTGCCCCATCCGAACGGAATAATTTCGATCGGTAACGGGAAGGAGCCGCCAAGCACCGAGACTCGTTTGGTGTAATCCACGAGGACGATAAATTGCTTGGCCGAGGCAGCGACGATTTTCTCTTTCAATAAGGCTCCACCACCACCTTTGATGAGGTTGAATGAGGGGTCGACCTGATCAGCTCCATCGATGGCGACATCGATGTCCCAGCGATTTTCCGTGTCGATCAATGCAATGCCGGACTCTCGGGCGAGGGCGGCGGTTTCATGGGAGGTCGGGACCCCACGGAGCTTCATCCCGGCCCGGACTTTTTCGCCGAGTGCGATTACGAGATGTTTCGCCGTGGATCCGGTTCCCAGTCCGACGATCATGCCGTCGCGAACATACTCGACGGCTTTCAGGGCCGCAGCTTTCTTATAGGTGTCGAGATCGTGTGGGGCCATCAGTGCACCGGTGCGTGAGACAGAGCGGCGGCGACGGAGGCTGCGCCGAGGAGGGCGGTATGTGGATTCATCACGACGTTGACCGGCATGTTGGTCATCAAACGTTTGTACCGTCCCTTATTGGTAAAGGCTTTCATGAATGTACCGTCCCGGAGTTTTGTGATCAACTTGGGGGCAATCCCGCCGCCGATGTAGACCCCATCCAATGACAGGGCTTTCAACGCCAGATTTCCGGCCTCTGCTCCATAAATTGAGGCAAAGATATCCAGGGCTTGCTTGGCGATGTCGGCCTGCCCCTTCAGGCCGGCTTCAGCGATTTCCGCTGCGGGGTTACCGGCCTTGATCTTTTCGGCCAACCATGTCGGCTCATTTTTTCTGGTGTCGCGAAGGTATTCGTAAATGGCGTGTAACCCTGGTCCTGAGAGCAGCCGTTCGTAACTGACATGAAGATACTGGCTGCGGAGGTAGCGAAGCAACTCGATTTCGTTGTCATTCGTGGGGGCAAAATCTGCGTGGCCGCCTTCTGACGGCATGGGCCGATAGGATGAGCCGTCCCAAAAGAGAATGGATTGCCCCAAACCGGTGCCGGCCGCGATCAGTGCCAGGGCTTGACGTTTCGCCGGAGGAACGCCCTTGTTCAGTACTTCGATTTCATCCGGTCGTAGGAGCAAGATGCCGTAGGCGGTGGCTTCCAGATCATTGAGTAGACGCACAAGCGGAATCGAGAACTGCTTGGAGATCGAAGCCCCGTCAACCGTCCAGGGAAGATTCGTTGTGTGGCTGCGATTCTCGATAACAGGTCCTGCAATGCCAAAGCAGGCGGCCTGGATCTTCATGGGTTCCGTCGGCGTGATCTCGTCCTCGGTGGATTCTGACTTCGGGGTATCTTCCGTGTCCGGAGCAGACGAAGTCGGCCGGATATTGAGAAATTCTTCGAGGATCTCTTCGAGGGAGTCGAAGTCTTTGCTGGGAAAGGACTCAAGACGAACAGGATCCGTACGCTCGATGTTCCAATCATAGAGTGCAAGATTGGTCTTGGTACCGCCGATATCTCCCGCCAGGATCATGTCTGCGTATCGCTCCGGATATGTATCCTCTGAATCGGTAACTGCTCCGCAGCAGAATGATCCAGCATCCAGATCAGTCGACCCGCTTCCGGTGAGACCATGGCTGCCGGGAGGGATCGATCTGATGGGGTCTGCGGATCAAGAATTCTGCGCACGACCGACGCCTTGCTTGGGCCGGACACGAGAAACAGTACCACAGTCGCCTGGTTGAGCACACCTAGGGAGAGGGTGACTCGATGAAAAATTCCTGTCGGTGCATGACCCACTGTTACGGCTCGTGTCTGCTCGTGAATCGCCTCAGTTTCAGGAAAAAGTGATGCGGTATGTCCGTCTTCTCCGAGACCGAGCAAAATAATATCGATTCGGGGAATATATGGTTCGGCGCAATGGGTGAGTCCCCGTAAGACCTCCTCGTATTCTTGCGCAGCGTCTAGAGGGTCAGGGACTTCACCCTTCATCCGATAAATGTGATCGGGAGGGATGGCTAACGGTTGAAACAGACTGGAACGGGCCGTGGCAAAATTACTTCCAGGGTGGTCGGGTGGAACGCATCGTTCATCTCCGAAGAGAAAGAAGATCCGGGACCAATCGAATCGCTTCCTCCAGTCGGGATCGGCCAGTGTTTCGTACAGGGTTCGTGGGGTCGTCCCGCCGGACAGGGCGATGAGGCATCGGCCATGGGATCGGATGGCATCTTCGCTGGCGGTGTGGACGAGTGTGGCCGCTTTCTGCGCCCATTCCCGGCTGTCATGCGCAATGTGGATGTCGGGCTTGGTCGGCATGTCAGCGGCGATTACGACGCCCCTTCTTTGCGGCTGTCCGTTTGCGGGACGGTTGAGCGGCTGTCAGCGCAGCGGTCAGTGCCTTGACGGTTGCTACGGGGTCACGCCCTGCATGAAGAAGAACGGCATGGCGGTTGTGTGCGCGTAGCGATTGCAAGTCGCCGGCGGCCTGTGCCTTGGCTAGCGTGCCGAAAGAGAACGGTTTCCCGGGGATTGCGAGATCCGGGGTCATCCGATCCAACAATTCGAGAAAGACACCGGTATGAGGACCCCCTTTATGGAGTTGCCCGGTTGAGTGAAGATAGCGTGGACCATACCCAAAAGTTGTCGTGACGTGGTGGTGCGAGACGAGGGTACGACGAAGTTGTTTTATGGCCGTTTCGAATGAACTCGATGGGGTGGTATAGGAAAGAATCGAGACGTAGGCGCCGGGTTGAATGCGAGAGACAAGATCAAAGGCTGCCTGTTTTGGGGTGCTGCTTTGTTGACTGGGCAGGTGTCCGGTTGATTGGTAGACGTCGAGCACGCGCTTCGTATTGTCTTTGCTCTCTTGAACGTTCGGCTGGTCGAATGGATGGATAGCGAGGAGGTGTCCGGCGATAGCCGTGGCAAATTCCCAGCGAAAGAACTCGGCTCCCAGGTCGTATCGATCTCGCAGATTGAGCTGGAGAACAGGGTGTTGAGCGTTGCCGAGTTTTTGGATACGTCTGTCAAGCATGTCGTTCTTATCTCCCCGGAGCCTGAGATAGACGAACAATCGGTCATTCCCATATGCGGATGGTGCCAGAACCGGTTCCTGCGCGACGGGAATCAGACCGGTACCCTCTTTCCCTGTGCTCTCAGCAAGGAGTTGTTCGACCCAGAGACCGAAGGTTGCAAGAGCGGGAGATGCGATGATGGTAACTTTGTCGCGCCCTGATCGGGCAAGGCTTCCCATCACTGCGCCAAGATAGGCCCCGGGATTGGAATCAATGGGACGTTGGGCCTTGCATCGACGAACCATATCCGCTGCGCGATCCAAGAGGCGGGAAATGTCGATTCCAAGGAGTGCTGCGGGAACGAGCCCGAAGAGCGAGAGAACGGAATAGCGTCCGCCGATATCGGGGGGATTGATAAAGCTGTGGCGGAATCCATGGTCTTGTGCCAACTGTTCAAGGCTCGTCCCGGGATCAGTAATCGCAATGAAGTGATCGCCGCATGTCGAAGGTGATTTCTTGGAAACGAGATTCCAGAAGTGAGTGAAGAGCGACAGGACTTCGATCGTTCCTCCGGACTTGCTGGCCACGAGGAACAGTGTTTTGGCCGGATTGATGGACGTGCTGACCTTTCGAACCCAGCCTGGTACGGTAGAGTCCAGCACCCAGAGGCGAGGGCTCTGCTTCTGTGGTTTGAAGGATGTTCGGAGGACTTCCGGCCCGAGGCTACTCCCACCCATTCCCAGAAGCACGACGTCCTTAATGCCCATGTCTTTTGCCGTAACGGTACAGCGGTGGAGGTCGTCGAGCTGCGTTCGCATCTGGTCATGAAGAGTCAACCAACCCAGTCGATCACAAATTTCCCTTGGGTCAGGCTTCCAGAGCCGGTGGTCTTTGGCCCAGAGCCGGTCGACGACCTGATGATGGAGTAACGCCTCCAGTGCGGTACTGATTGAGGAATGGAACGGTGTGGTCAGCGTATCTTTGGAATGGGTGGACATGGCATCTCCCTAGAGGGTATGCGCCCATGCTGAGTATGAGCGATTGGGAACATATTATGAACCCGGCGGTGAAAAGGCAACGAGGAGCCTCTGTCCCTATTTCTTCTTATCGGTCGAACGTCTGACGACTAAAGGCATGTTGTCGACCACGGACCAAGCCAGAGATTGGGCCTGCTCGGTAGAAATCTCCAATCGCAGAGAGGGATTCGGTGTCGGAGCCTGATCTATCGAGAAGGCAACTGCCCATTCTCGGAGTTCAAGCCACAAGGCTTTCCAGCCGGTTACAATCCATTGAAGGGGGTTGTCTCCAGGAGATGACAGGATGGTGAGCGTCAGTGGTGGCGTACAGGACAGCGTATAGCCCGTCGGCATATCCGCGAGCGAAATGGGTTCCTGTTCAACAGATGCGGAGGGGTCAATTTTCCGGCGAGTGATGGGAGGCCGTGTGTTTACACGATGGGTGCCGCTGATGGCTTCGGGGACTGTGAGGGACCAATCTACGATCGGAATGCGATGGAGGTCGATCCCGCGTCCCTTTATATGAATGGTGTGCGTGACGAGGTCTATCAGGAGGTAGGTGTGGGGGCGGGTAGCCAGCTTGACCTCTTCCTGCAGGACACGTGTGGCTTCTTGTAATGAGGCCTGATCGTTCATGTTGACATCGGGAAACGCGCCAATGGTTCCCGTATGGCTTGGTGGGGCGAGGAGCAGGATGAGAAGAACAGTGAGGCAGAGGATCATAACGGAGTGCGCACAACACCTACTACGGTTAGAAGATGATGATTGGTGTTCCAATCCGGGCAGATTGGTAGACGGTTTTGAGGTCTGCGTCGTTGAGGCGGATGCATCCGTGTGTGACATTTTTGCCAAGCAGTCTGGTGTAGAGTGTGCCGTGAATAAAATACCCTTTTCCGAATCCCAGTGCATAGTCGCCTAGGACACCTTGCTCAACGCGCTCTGCGGGGTCTTGAGGGACTCCCAAGCCTTCTTCGATAAACGCCCAGTCAGGTTTGACCCAAGAGGGGTTGGTCAGTTTGGACTGTACGCGGAATTCTCCCCGTGGGGTGTCAAAGATCCATTGGTCGTTGTTTTCACCCGGTTTGTCGAGAATCGTTCCACTACCGGTTGAGGCAAGGGCATCGAGCACAACGTTTTCCTGTCGTTTGATGTAGAGATGATTCCTGGCCGTGTCGACAAGTATGTATGGTTGGCTTGGCTTGAGTTTGGAGAGTCGAGCGGATAGTGAATGATAGCGCACACGGAGATTCTTTAGCTGTGCGGAGGATGCTTGGTCGGGTGCGGAAGCAATCGCGGTTTCAGACTCGTGGCCCGAGCCGGCACCACCGTGTGATATGGTTGCGGCGAGCAGGCCGACAAGGAGGATCGTCGTAACGGTGTGTGCTGCGCGTGGCATGATCAGTGTGTTAAGGGCTCGTGGTAATGGCTGAGGTCTTCAAGTGCCAGTGCGATGGTGTTCTGTTCGCTTGTCGCCCCGACAATGGTGACGGGTGTGCCGGTCGTCACATGGGAAAAGAGCTCACTCATGTGGGGATTGTCCAGCATGATACAGCCGAGGGTTTGAGCCATGACGTCGTTTTCGGTGCCGTGAATTTCTATCAGGCCCCCGATGGTCTTAGTGGGCGCGATTTGTCCTGTTTGTATGGCGCGCTGAAACCGACGCCGATCCTCTGCATTGGGATAGTCCAAGAGTAGTGCCCGATAGAACTGTGTCTCACCCTTCCCGCGCATGGCGCGCACCTGATAACGGCCTTCCGGTGTGGCGCCATCTCCCTGAAACTCCTTGTTCTTGATGCCGTTATATCCTAAACGTATGGGGTAAGATAGTACGTTTCGTCCATTCTTGTATAGACGCAACTCTCGATCGGCTTTGCTCACAAGAATGGCGGGTGACCGGTGAATTCTGGACCAGTCTACGGTGTATTGGACATGTGCCTGCCAACGAGCGATCTCTTGGGGATCGGCGTAGCGTTTGAGTGCCTGGGTCAATGCGGCTTCTTGTCGTTGGAGGGCCTGGTTGGCTTCAGCCGCGGCGTGGATGGCTCGAGTGTAATGATCTTGCTCAAAATATGTGCGTGTTTGTCGAATGAGGAGGTCCGTATGAGTGGGTTGCTCTCCAAGAACCAAATGGCCTCCCAAGGAATCGATGTGCGCGTTCATGGCCCGAAAGCGTTCTTCGAGTCGGTCGAGGGTCGCCTTGGCGGTTCGCCGTTGATCGTCCTGTTTTTGAGTGACCAGGGCGACGGTATCGTCGCCCTGGGCATGGAGTTGCCGGAGCTGTTCCTCGAAGTCGTTGGATTCCCATGGCCATCGGATGAGCTCAGCGGAGACGTCGGCCTGAACTTTGAGGGCTGCCCATTGTCTGGCGAAGTCGGCGTATTCCTCCGGCGCAGCGTATGGGGCTCCCAGGGCGATTAAGTCCTGGTCAATCATATCGAGTTCCGAAAGCAGATCCTGCGGGACGGCAGGAATGCAGCCGGTCAGCAATGTGATGCAGAGTCCGGCTGTAATCCATCCGGAATCGATACGTATGGAGGACACGGGAGAAATGGCACTCCTAGTTCTTGTGTGTGGAGGTCGGCGACTTTCTCTTCTGAACTTTCGCCAGAGCGCTTTGAATTTCTGCTGAAACAGCGCGACTCTTTTCATCAATGGCCTTTGCTTGGGTCTGGGCAGCGGGATAATCTTCCTGATCCAAGGCGGCTTGGACTTGGGTCAGAGACGCCTTGAGGGCTTCGGCATCATTCCGAATCGCTTCAATGGCAGCACGATCTTTCCCCACCGGAGCTTTCGCCACGAGTTCCAGAGTTGACGATACGGCCTCTTGCGCGATCTGCTGGGCTTGAAGCGCAGCAGTTTTTGCCTCTTCCTTCTTCTGGCTTGCTTCCGTGGCGATGCGAGCGGCGTCCGTTGCGGTGGTGGCTGCAAGTTGTTCTGCCTTACCGTAATCCTTGAAAAGAGCGAGTTTATCTTCTTGGTCGGCCGCTTCCTGTTTCATGGCGGCCAGGTTGCCTTCGAGTTTTGCATATTCTTCTGGCGCATAGAGATTGGCGCCGCTCTCGTGTGCCTGTTTGACGGCCTGTTCTGCGGCCTCAAGTTTCTCAGAAGGTGGTTTCGCGCAGCCTCCTGCGATGAGGATCGTGAGAATGAGGACTGAAGCTGGTATTCGTGATGTCATGAACAGGTCCCTCCATAAGATCATGTCAAAATGTGCTCACATAAAGAAATACGTCTCGCGTTGAGCGGGATGTAATTTTCCTAATTAGTGCAAGCAATCTCTCTGCCAGTAATGGACCTGTAGATACCACGAGAATTACGAAGGATTCTATAAGGATGTGGTGTAGGTGGCAAGTAAAAGTGTAGGCGGATTGAGGCACTTTGGTGTGAGGAGGCCAAAGTGCCTCAAGAGGATATGCTCGAGTGACAGGTCTCAATCTGACGACTATTTGGATAATTCGGAGCCGCCCTTGAATTGACAGGATGGAGGCCGATCCCTATAATGCACCGTTCGGTATTAGGAGCCTATACTGTGTTGATTGCGAGGAGGGTGCCGTCGTGTCATTTACATATCAACAACCGTCGAATCTCAAGAGAAAACGGGAACACGGATTCCGGAAACGAATGAGCACAAAGAACGGCCGTCGGGTTTTGGCTCGTCGTCGCGCCAAAGGGCGGGTACGTTTGACTGTGTAAGTCATGTCCCATGCTGGGCACGATCTTGGTGTTCCGGTGTGTCTTCTGCTTGTGTCTTGCTGCCATGGGCTTGCGTTCACCTGCCAAGAGCCTCTAATTCTAGGACGATGACGGGCGGTGTGCTGCTATGGGGAGTTCGGTTCAGCTATGGCAAAGCTGGAGAGCCGGGGCGATATCTTTCTGCGTGCCAGCCGCGATATTGAGTCGGTGAAGCGGTGCGGTCGTCGGTTGTCGACGGGTCTGTTTAATCTGGTGACCTGTCCGAGGGGGGATGGTCCCTCGCGTGTTGCCATCGTAGTCGGGAAACGGTTTGGGAATGCGGTTCGACGCAATCGAATCAAACGTGTGTTTCGTGCGGTGATTCGAGAGTGCCGTGAAGAGTTTATTCCGGGGCATGCGGCGGTTGTCTTTCCGAAAAGGGAGGCGTTGCTGCAACCCTTTGATGAGCTCAAGCGAGTGTGGAGGAGATCTTTAGATCGCATGAGGGTGTATCGCCCAAGGAGAGTCTGAAATGCGGAATCTCTGCATATGGCTGATTCATGGGTATCGGTTCATGATCTCCCCGTTACTAGGCCCCTCGTGCCGGTTCACGCCGACGTGTTCGCAGTATGCATTAGACGCGATCGGACGCTATGGTGTGCTTCAGGGAATTGGAATGTCAGTGATGCGTCTGTTGAAATGCCATCCGTTTCATCCCGGAGGGGAAGATCCGGTCAGGTAATCGGTGTAGAAACTGGAAGAAGTAGACTATCAATATGGATAAGCGCGCTGTAGCCTTTCTTGTCCTCTCCCTGGTGATTATTTTCGGATACGAGTTCGTACTGAACGAACTGGGATTGCTCCCTCCTCCACCCGAGTTGTCGGACGAAGTCGAAACACCTACCGGTGAGACGCCTGCATCTGATGGAGAAGAGCCTGATAGCTCGACTGTTTCATCGTCTGAACCAAGCTTTCCAACGACAGTCACAAGCGGTGTGAATTCTTCGGAACGTTCCCTTCCCAAGCTGGCGACGGTCGAGGTGGAAACGGATCTGTATCGGGCGCGTTTCAGCAATCGGGGAGCCGTTTTGACGGGATGGGAACTGAAGGGGTACCGGATGAGTTCCCCTGACCGTCCTCCTGTTGATTTGGTGCGTCAGGGAGGGAAATTCGCCGCGCCCTTGTCGCTCGAAATCGACGATCCAGTTCTGACGAAGGCCATCAATCAAGGCACATATCATGTGGAACGCGATTTTTCACGGATCGACGGGACGAACAAAACCGGTCATTTAAGTTTTGTGTACGAAGACGAGTCCGGTGAGGTCCGGATTGAAAAAAAGCTGACGTTTCACGCCGACAGTTATCTGGTCGATATCGAAATTCGGCAATCTGGTTTGTCCGGAACGATGCAAGTGGGGATGGGAACAAACTTCGGGATTGTTGAGTGGGGGGATGGTTTTATCGGGTCGATCGGACCGGTAGGATCGGTGGATGGAAAGGTCGATGTCGAGTTGCCCGATGGGGAATCGGAGCGTAAGGGCTCTGTGGACTGGGCCGGCTCGCAGGATAAATATTTCTTGTCCGTCCTTATTCCGAAGGAAGGGAATTCGGTTTGGATCAGAAAGGAACATGAGAAGTTGGTGTCGACCGGTGTTCGTATGCCGGTGGCTTCGACGGTTGCCATGCAGTTGTTTGCCGGTCCCAAGGAATTGGACACGCTTGAGTCGGTCGGAATAGGGTTGGAAGACAGTATCGATTTCGGGTGGTTTATTTTCGGAAGTTGGAGCTGGGTAAAAGCCGTTGCGAAACCTATTTTTTATGTGTTGCGATGGATCAACGACTATACGGGGAACTATGGGGTGGCGATTGTTCTCCTGACGATCGTGATCAAAGTCATGTTTATCCCGTTGCAGTATAAGAGCTATAAGTCCATGAAGGACATGCAGGTGATTCAGCCGAAGGCTGCGGCTCTGCAGGAGAAATTTAAGGACGATCGGGATCGGTTAAATAGAGAATTAATTAAGCTCTACAGAGACCATAAGGTGAACCCTGTCGGCGGATGTTTGCCGATGTTGTTGCAGATGCCGGTGTTTATCGCCTTGTTCAACGTATTGAATGTTGCGATTGATCTGCGCCAAGCACCGTTTGCATTATGGATTACGGACTTGTCGATTCAAGACCCCTATTATGTGTTCCCCCTGATTATGGGCGGGACGATGTTTATCCAACAGAAGATCACCCCGACGACGATGGACCCGACACAGGCGAAGATGATGCTGATGTTGCCGGTGTTCATGACATTCTTGTTTATTAACTTCCCTGCCGGTCTCGTGTTGTACTGGGGGACGCTCAATACGTTGAATATTCTCCAGCAGTTGGCTACGGAGAAGTTTTTCTCTCCGCGCCCTCCGGCGGTACCTGCCGTAGCGGACGAATCCTCAAAGAAATAGTTCGACGGCTTGGGGGTTTGTCTTTCAATCACAAAGCCCATGTAAGGAGAAGCTCCCTGAGAGGGGAGCTTCCGGTGTTGCCGCATGGATCGATCATCCGATATGACGATTTGTGGAATTGCGACGCCTCTGGGAGATGGAGGCATCGGCATCGTTCGCATCAGCGGATGTGATGCTGTCTCGATTGTGGAACCCCTTGTGCGCTTGAGATCCGGCGTCCCCTTACGACAAGTGCAAAGGCGTAGGCTGTATTTGGCGGACATTCTGTGTAGGAAGAAACCCCATGATGGGACGGTCATATTCGGGTTGCAAGATGGGGAGATTATTGATGAGGGACTCGTGGTGGTCATGGAGGGACCTCGGTCTTTTACAGGAGAAGACGTTGTCGAAATTCAATGCCATGGGGGTCCGATAGTATTGGGGCTGGTCTGTGAGGCTTGTGTGGGGGCCGGAGCCCGATTAGCTGAGCCTGGAGAGTTTACGAAGCGTGCGTTTCTTAACGGACGTCTTGATTTGTCTCAAGCGGAAGCGGTGTTAGACACCATAACGGCAAGGTCAGAGGCGGGTTTAAGGCTGGCCCAGCGTCATTTACGCGGTGACTTGGGCCGTGAGGTCAGGGATTTGAGAAATGGCTTGCTCGGCATCTTAGGTGAGTTGGAGGCAGGCATCGATTTTTCTGATGAAGATATCACGTTTATCCATACCAGCGATCTCGAAGATGCTCTTTCCAAGATCGGTGGTGACATTCAACGGATGCTAAGAACTGCCGATCGGGGTATTCGTTTACGAGATGGAGCGCGGGTGGTGGTAGCGGGTCGTCCCAATGTCGGAAAGTCGAGTGTATTGAATCGTCTATTGGGTGAAGATCGAGCAATTGTGACGGAGGTTCCCGGGACGACTCGTGATGTGATTGAGGAGTCCGTGGTATGGGAGGGATTTCGTGTTGTGCTGGTTGATACGGCCGGCGTTCGGGATACGGAGGATGTGGTCGAGCGTGAGGGGATTAGGCGGACAAAGGTTGTGGTGGAAGACGCTGATGTACTGGTGCAGGTGTTGGATGCGTCAGAGGGCCAGGGTGAAGAGGGATGGAGTGCCGGTGAGTGTGGTTCACGTCACCCTGATGTCATTGTGATCAATAAGACTGATCTCGTCAGTGATCTGCGTCTCAGCGAGGTGTCTAGCGGTGTAAAGGCCGGCGCATCGACCAAGGTGATCCTTACATCGATGCGCACTGGTGAAGGTCTGGATTGTTTGAGGGACGCGATTGTCGCCTGCGTGTCCGGAGGGTCGTTCGAATCGGACGGTGGGGTTGTCGTGACGAACATCCGTCATCGTGATGCGTTGGCTCGGGCTGGAATAGCCGTGGAACGCGCACTGGATGCAGTGCGGACAGGGGTACAGCCTGAATTGATTGTAGTCGATGTTCGTGATTCATCGGATGCGTTAGGTGAGGTGACGGGGGCGATTACATCGGATGAGATCCTGAGTCATATTTTTTCGAATTTCTGCATTGGGAAGTAAAGAAAGTATTCATCCGTGAATTTTGATGTGGTTATCGTAGGCGGGGGGCATGCGGGTTGTGAAGCTGCGCTTGCAGCATCACGGATGGGTGCGAACACGTTGCTTCTTACGATGGATCCTTCTCGAATTGCACAGATGTCCTGTAATCCGGCTGTAGGCGGAATTGCAAAGGGGCATCTGGTTAAGGAGATTGATGCATTAGGCGGTGAAATGGGCCGTAATACGGACCGTTCCGGAATCCAATTTCGTCTCATTAATACGAGTAAGGGTCCTGCCGTTCGTGCACTTCGTGCTCAATGTGATAAATCGGTCTATCGGAGCGCCATGCAGGAGACATTACGACATCAATCGAACTTAACGATCGTCGAGGGAACTGTCGATCGTTTATTGACCGAAGGTGACAGAATTGTAGGCATCACGACGGAAAATGGAGTGAGGATCGGCGCAAGCGCCGTGGTTTTAACATCAGGGACATTTCTTAAGGGCTTAATCCATGTGGGGCTGACACATTTTCCGGCTGGTCGTGCGGGGGAGGCGTCTGCTGAGCATCTTTCTGATTGTATGAGAGATTTTGGTTTTGAGCTGGGTCGATTGAAGACGGGAACTCCGCCGCGCCTAGACAAATCAACAATAGATGTTTCTCTGATGACGCCACAGCCCGGGGATGACCCACCAACCCCGTTTTCATTGCGTACCCCCAAGATAGAAATGGAGCAAGTGCTCTGTTATCTTACGTACACTAATAATGTAACGCATGGAATAATAAGGGAAAATCTTGACAGATCCCCTTTGTATGGCGGGGTAATTGACTCTGCTGGTCCACGATATTGTCCTTCAATTGAAGATAAGGTTGTACGGTTTTCGGAGAAGGAGCGGCATCAAATATTCATTGAACCGGAGGGGTTAGAGTCAAATGAATGCTATCCAAATGGGATTTCTACAAGTCTTCCTGTTGATGTCCAGGAAGCCCTGTTGAAGACAATTCCAGGATGCGAACGAGCAAAAATGCTAAAGCCTGGCTATGCCATTGAATATGACTATTTCCCTCCCAGACAACTTCATCCCACTTTGGAAACAAAATTGGTCAAGGGGTTGTATCATGCAGGCCAGATCAATGGGACTTCCGGATATGAGGAAGCGGCTGCTCAAGGGCTTATGGCGGGGATCAATGCCGTCCTGAAATTACGCGACTTGCCTCCTGTCGTGCTCGATCGCTCTCAGGCATATATTGGAGTGCTGATCGATGATCTGATCACCAAGGACACGTATGAGCCCTATCGCATGTTTACATCGAGGGCTGAGTATCGATTGCTTCTTCGTCATGGCAATGCAGATTTGCGGCTTATGGAAATTGGTCATCATGTTGGGTTGGTTGATGATGTGACGTACGACAGGTTGCGGGGAAAAAAAGATTTGATCGAGAGGGAAGTTGCTCGATTGAGAGAAGTGAGGCCGCGTATTACCGAATCGGTACGGTCGAACGTAAAAAATACCTACCTCGAGAACATGTCCTCGTCGCAGACGGTTGCAGAACTTCTGCGGAGGCAAGAGTCGAAGTATGGAAATCTTTTGTCGATGCTAGAGATGGACCCAATTAACGATCAAGAGATTTCCGATGAAGTTGAGCTGGAAATTAAATATGAAGGGTATATACAACGGCAACTGCAGCAAGTCCGGAAATTCATGAAATTTGAAAAGAAGCACATTCCTGAATCTTTTGACTATGAAAGAATCACTGGGTTTTCCAGAGAGGTGAGGGAAAAATTGCAAAGAGTAAGGCCGGCGACAATAGGACAAGCTTCAAGGATTTCAGGTGTTACGCCAGCCGCGATTTCTCTTCTCCTGGTGGCTCTGGAAAAGCGAAGGCATGACTCCTTGGAAGTTTGAAGGCTTTGACTGAGTGGGGTGTGGTTCTTCATCGGTGGTAGTGTGTTTCTCTTGACCTGTCTAGGGTATTGGCGTATGTGTTCCACGTGGAACATCTAGAGCCTTGTTCGGCACTACTCAAGGTGCATTCAGATGAAATGGGTATACATCTGTGCCCAGAACAGTTGGAAAAATTTAAGCTGTATTTTGATCACTTGCGAACATGGAATGAATCGATAAATCTCACGTCTATTACAGATGATAGGGATATTATCATTAAGCATTTTGTGGACTCACTTGCTGGTTTGGTTCCAGATGAAATCGCTATCGGATCAAAGGTGATTGATGTCGGAACGGGGGCGGGTTTCCCTGGTATCCCGATGAAAATTGCGAGGCCGGATTTGCGAATGGTTTTAGTCGAACCAGTGCAGAAAAAAGTGTCTTTCTTATATTCGCTTATAGGCCATCTTCGTCTCACGGATGTGCAGGTCTATTATGGAACGTTTCAGCAATTTGTCAGGGCGTTTCGTGGAGATGAGCTGTTTAGTCGGGTCACGACGCGTGCACTAAAATCCGCGGTTGTTTTGAGTGACGCGCGGGAAGTACTTGCTGAGGGAGGCAGAGCTATCTTATATCTTGGTCATTCTCTGGTTGAGCCCGTTGGCGGGTGGTCGATCGTAAAGCATCATGCCTATAGTCTGCCTGATGGAATTGGTGAAAGAGTCATTTCAGTAGTGGAAAAAGCAAAGGCGTAACAGTACTCTTCTGTTCCACGTGGAACAGGTCGAAATGCCTGATAACGGTCCATTCAAATCAATCAATGGTTACGTCTGATCACGTTATGAATAAAATTATAGCAGTCGCGAATCAAAAGGGAGGAGTTGGAAAGACCACCACGGCGGTGAATCTTGCGTCTTCTATCGCCTTAGAGGGACGATCTGTTCTCTTGATTGATATGGATCCACAGGGAAATGCGACTAGTGGACTTGGGATTGACCCTCGTGCATTAGACGTAACGGTGTATGACTGCTTAATTGGCACGGTGCAAGCTGAAAAGGCGCGTGTTGCGACTACGGTACATGGATTATCGGTCTTGCCGGCAAATGCTGATCTTGCTGGAGCAGAAATTGAATTGGTGAACACGGACGGCAGGGAAAGCTATTTGCGACGACTCGTCATGGGTGTGGTGCAAGAATATGATTTTGTCTTTATCGATTGCCCTCCAGCTCTTGGGATTCTCACGATTAATGCCTTGACTGCAGCCGATGCTGTTCTTATTCCCGTACAATGTGAATATTACGCAATGGAGGGGCTGACAAGGCTGATTGGCAGCATTGACCGTATCCGGCAATCTGTTAATCCTCATCTCAGCATAGAGGGGATCGTTTTGACCATGTATGATTCGCGTAATACATTGGCTCGTCAAGTGTCCGAACAGGTTCGTGCACACTTTGCGGAACAAGTGTATCAGGCGGTGATACCCCGTAATATCGCATTGGCTGAGGCCCCCAGTTACGGTTGTCCAGGAATTTTGTATAACGCGGCATCCGCTGGATCGCAGGCCTATGTCGCTCTAGCCAAGGAGTTCCTCGAGCATGGAGAAAAAGGCTCTCGGTAAAGGGCTTGATGCGCTGTTGCCTTCCGTCTCAGTCAATAAGCCTGTTGAGGGAGGGGATGTGCAATATGTGCGGATCAACGATATTGTTCCCAATCAATACCAGCCTCGCCATACCTTCGCTCCTGAAGAGATTGCTGAATTGGCGGCCTCAATTCAAGAAACCGGCGTACTTCAACCCATCTTAGTCCGTCGGAAGGGTGATGGTATCTATGAACTGATATCAGGAGAGCGACGGTGGCGCGCATCGAAAGAAGCTGGGCTTCAAACCATCAGGGCGGTTATTCGAAATTGTAGTGATCAGGAAGCGCTCCTTATCGCGGTGGTTGAAAATCTCCAACGAGAAGATCTCAACCCGATGGAAATGGCCAAAGCCTATGTGCGTATGATGAAAGAGTTTGGGCTCACCCATGATGCGATTGCGCAAAAAGTCGGGCGCGATCGATCCTCAGTCGCGAACGTTATCCGTCTCACGCAACTTCATCCTGTGGTCCAAGGGCTTGTTGAAAATGGCACATTGTCTGCCGGCCATGCCAAAGTCATCCTTGGCGTTGGATCTCCGGAGGGTCAAGTTCGAATCGCTGAAATGGTGGTGGCCAGACATCTCTCCGTGCGTGAAACAGAAAAGGTGGTTGGATCTCTTGAAGCAGGAAAAAAACGCCAGAAAAAACCGGCTACTCCGACTCCATGGGCGGATCTTGAAGCGACTCTGCAAAAACGACTCGGAACCAAAATTGCCATTCAGCCCCGTGGAAAAGGTGGGAAAATCGTTATTCATTACTTCTCTGCCGAAGAATTGGATGGTATTGTCGACACCATCCTAGCATAAGCATCGGTGCCGGACTATGAGATGAATTCTCTCGTACGTACCTAGAACTTACCTGTTGCATTTTGACCGGCACGGCGCTTAATTTAACATCCATATCAGCCGATATCGACGTAAGCACCGCTCAGGGCGCGTGTTGTTGATGCTCTCGTGCGTGAAGCCGCATGAAGGATGTCGGCTATGTCGATCATTGTAACTTAGGATTGCACACTTGTTATAGAGAGGATGATTTGGACAAGGAGACTACAAGGAGGGAGCCCAACATGTGGAAGCAGGATAAGCCCGACGGAAGCTCGACGCCCACCAATGAAGTTGAAAACATGATGCCGATCTCGAGGTCAGCCCGAGCGGACACGGGTGAAGATGTGAGTGCCTTTGTCGGGAAAGGCGTGGATTTTAAGGGCACGATTGTCTATCAGGGAACCGTTCGGATTGACGGGACACTCGACGGAGAGATACAGACGGAGGGTGTCCTATTGGTGGGTGAGGAAGCCGTCCTGAAAGCAAAAGTTACGGCAGGAACCATTGTCTGTAAAGGGAAAATCACGGGGGACATTACCGCAAAAGAGAAAATCAAATTGCGTGCACCCGCAGTGATCGAAGGAGGCGTGACGAGTCCCATGATATCAATTGAAGAGGGGGTTCTTTTTAACGGCACGCTTGAAATGACACAACGCACACGTGATGTCCAAAAGGAACCGACGCTCCGAGCCGTCGACTCGACGACGGCATCGACGGACAAGGGGGCTGGTAAACGGGTATCTGGGTAGTAGGGGTACATTACGCATCAAGATTGCTGAGAATCGGTTCTCATGCAGGTGTCGCACAGAAACACACCGTCGTTGGTATCGCATCGACCATATCCTGCATTGTGGAGGGGCGAGGAGAAACACTATGTGGTCCGGTCGGGAAAAGACAACTCAAGCGGGTGTCGACTCCGAGAGTTTTACCTTTCTGGCCAAGGGGACAGAATTCAAAGGCCTCATGCGCTTTGATGGCACTATCCGGATCGATGGTCGGGTTGAAGGAGAGATCTATGCGACCGGCAAGGTGATCATCGGAGAATATGCCGTGGTCAAAGGCGTGGTTTCAGCCGGAGCAGTGGTGAACGGCGGGAAAATGAATGCGACCATCACAGCCAGGGAAAGCATTCAGCTCTCGAAAACCGGGATCCTTATCGGCGATATACGCACCCCATCGATTGGGATTGAGGACGGAGCCCATTTCCATGGCATGTGTGATATGGGAGCCCATAAATGGGTTGAGGAACAGCCGTCTTTGAACAAACCTCTCAATCAGGCAGTCGGAGATCGGGGGAGAATTCGCGCTTCCGGTTACTAGCCGCATTGTTATCCTGTCAGCACCATGCGTTCCATTTCACGTCCCACTGTTCTCCTCGGTATGAGCGGCGGAGTTGATAGCTCCGTCGCCGCCGCATTGTTGGTCCGGCAGGGCTACGATGTTCATGGGGTCACGCTTCAGGTCTGGGAACATGAAGACACCGAAAACGTGCCATCAAAAAAGTGGCAGGAGCGGGGCTGCTGTAAAATCGGTATTGCCAAGTACGTCGCCCAGAAACTCGATATTTCCCATGAGGTGATCGAGACCCGCGACACCT
>JAOUPN010000192.1 GCA_029879905.1 Nitrospira sp.
TATGCTGCGTTATCACGAACTTGCCAAAACGGCAACCTTGGAGCAAGCGCCAATTGTTCCGCTCGGCAAACGTCCCATCGCTCTCATATGCGCCGGCACCGGAGACATCCCTGTAGCAGAAGAATGTGCCGAGACGCTACGGCTATTGGGCATTCAAATCGAACGTCTTTACGACGTTGGCGTGGCAGGCATTCACCGACTTCTTAGCCGCCGTGAGATATTTGAGCGAACTGCTATGGCGATTGTAGTCGCGGGGATGGAAGGGGCATTACCCAGTGTCGTCGGCGGCCTGGTGTCGATACCTGTGATCGCGGTTCCGACATCCGTCGGGTACGGAGCATCGTTCGGTGGAGTGACAGCGCTCGCTTGCATGTTGACAAGCTGTGCTTCAGGAATCACCGTGTGCAATATCGACAATGGCTTCGGCGCCGCCTTTGCGGCTGCCAGAATTTTTCGCACTGCACATGAGTGAGAAGCCCCCGTCTTTTCCGACGGGGAGAACAGAGAGCCCATCCTCTCATTTCGCATAGAAACAACCGACACAGCGACGGAACCTTTTACCGAACCCTCACGCTGTGCGCAGATACACCCTGCGCACTGAGCCCAGTGCACATACACACCTCTCCTCCCCCAAATGGTATTTGTCCTTGAGAGTACGTAGCCCGTTGTCGGAATGAGAATACGGTGTTTTTCCCTTTATGAAACGAGTCTGGTCTCATCCTCACCACACACTCCTTATAGCTTTTGATGCCAGGAATTAACCTTGCAGTGGTCTTCAATCGACACATGTTTTCGGACGACACAAAATAGAGGAAAAAACACCTGCCCCATGGTTAGACTACGCCGAATTATCTTCCTCCAGTTGCTCTTGCTGACATGCGTGAACTCTTTCAATGCCTCTGCGGGTTCACTTCCGGGCGTGCAATCCCAGATTTCTCCGATGAAGCCGGCAACGGACTCTGTCCATGCTGAGTCTGTGATTCTGTTTGTGCTGGAGGGAATCAATGAAGACTCTCTCCACATCGGACCCATGCCCGTACTCAGCCGACTGGTCAAGACAGGAGCAGCAACCTGGTCGGCCCAAACCGTCTCGCCTCCTCTCCGGCTGCCGGCTATGGCCTCATTACTGACCGGCCTGCCGGTCGAGAAGCACCACATCATATGGAATGACTTTGAGTTTAGCCGTGGCTATCCACGGCCTCCCACACTCTTCGACTATCTCGATCTGAGTGGTGGGCGAGACAGTGCTATCTTCTTCATGGACGAATCCCTCTACCAACTCGCGAAACCGGCACCCTACACGGACTATCAACTGTGTGGACCGCTGAAACCGGAATGCAACCCCAAGCGGCTTGTGTCATACATCAGGCAGTATTTCAAGAAAGCGTCGAGCGGTCATGGCTATGGCCATGCGGTTCTCGCACTGCCACATCTCCTTCTCGTTCACCTGCCGGATGCCGGGCGCGCCGGTGTCACCCATGGCTGGACATCAAAAGATTATCGCGAGGCCCTACAATCGGTGGACCATGCCCTGGGAGCAGTGATTGATGTCTTCAGGGAACATAAGCTGCTTGCGGATACAACGATCTTTGTTACTGCCTTGAGTGGAACCGGACCCACAACGACGGTTTCGGTCGATGAGCAACATCCGCCGAGCTCATCGCTCGTCCCATGGATTGTCTCTGGCGTCGGAGTCAAGACAGGACATGTTATTCAGCAACCGGTCTCCATTCTTGACACTGGCGCGACGTTGATGCGAGTGCTCGGGCTAGAGACCCATACGGAATGGGACAGTCGTGTCGTCAAAGAACTGTTCCTGAGTGCAGATACCGAGGACGACCGTTCGTCACACAGGTGGTGATTATTTATGGCCTATGACTATTTGAGCATACGACTCTGCTCACGAATTCATCGTACGATCCTGGCTTCTGCCTGTCTAGCGTTGAGCGCCCTGATTGGTTTCATCGCTTCCGCCCAGTCGCGAGAAACAACCGTATCGCCCTATTCCATTACAATCGATGCCACCTCAATCGTTTCCCAGAGCTGGTGGACGGTTCCCGGCATCACCCCCTCGATTTGGACATCCGATCCAGAATCATCAGATGCCTATCGGACCTCGGAGCCTCGCGTGTTGGAGCTAGCACCAGGCCAATACAAATTCATCAGCTTTACTTTTGACTTTCCCTTTACGGTTACACGAGAGGGAGCAGTAGATTTTTCTCACACCCTTGATCAGTGCGTGGGAGGGCGAGGGACGAACACATTGATCGTCCGCTGCAAACGGACCTATCCATACGGGGGAGAACCGGAATATTCCCTCACGCCATAGTGAGCCATCTGCGGGGTGGAACAGAACGGCTGCGCACTGGATGAAGGTCGCGGGATGGAAATCCTCCGCAAGCTCGGGCATATGTAACTACCGACATTTCGCTTACCCTCCCGTTCCCTCCCCGGCTATCGAATTTCTTGTTCCTCCGTCATCCGGCGGGGTGCGTGTGCAAATTCCACGGGCAACCACGAACATAGCGTGCGCCCCCACACTGGCTCCTCAGCATGAACGGCTGTTTCCATTGGCTGTTCAACAGCAGCGGCAGCAGAGTTTCTCTCTATTCATAGAGCAGTTACGTTTCTCCGCTGGAGAAATACTGGACCTCGGCCTAATTCTTGCCGTAACATTCTTGCTATATGCGGAGAGAGACCAAAAGGAGTAGTGTGGAATATGCCACAGACGGTCGACAAGCCGACATCCTACACCGACACACAACAAATGGAGTCGCGCACCTCTGCGACATATCTTTAACATCGTTTCTCAACTCCGACGCCTGAGGCGAGAGTAGGCGGCTGCGTTTCTGTGAACCTGAGCGGCGGACTTCTCGGAAAACTCTGACCACTTTGTCCGACCAAACAGTCGGCATCAGTCTTGAAGACCAAGGTCTTTTGCAACCAGCACGATAAGGCGCACAAGCCGTTCTCCGATGAAGTGGGCTTTACGCGAGGAGCATCCGCAATCATGTTGCCGACAAGCCGCCCTTCATTATCCACGCTGCCGCAAGACTTCATGGCCGGCTTGGTCGTGTTCCTCGTGGCTGCGCCCTTGTGCCTGGGCATAGCACTGGCGTCCGGTGCTCCATTACTTTCTGGGATACTGACCGGAATCATCGGCGGCATCTTGGTGGGATCGTTAAGCGGGTCGCACACGAGCGTCAGCGGTCCAGCCGCCGGCTTAACGATGATCGTCGCGGCTCAGATCGTGACACTCGGATCATTCCCAGCCTTTCTCCTGGCAGTCGTTCTTGCGGGATTAATCCAGATCGGCATGGGTCTGGCCCGGGCTGGTTTCATTGCCGCCTTCTTCCCATCCAGTGTGATCAAAGGTCTACTGGCTGCCATCGGAATGATTCTCATTCTAAAACAGATCCCCCACCTCTTCGGCCATGATACGGATCCGGAAGGAGATCTGGCATTCCAGCAACCGGATCATGAAACGACATTCTCCGAACTTGCCAGAATGATGGCAGACATTCACCCTGGCGCAGCCGTGATTGGTCTGCTATCCCTTGCCGCATTGGTTGCCTGGGATAAGTGGAAACCCTTGAAGAACTCAGCTGTTCCTGCACCGCTGATCGTGGTGCTGCTGGGTGTCGGATTCAACCTGTGGTTCCGGCAACTCGGTGGGGATTGGGTCATCAAACCAACCCACCTCGTCCAAGTGCCTGTGGCGGATAGTCTAGCCGGATTTTTCGGATTCTTGCAGTTGCCTGACTTCACACAGTGGTCACACCCGGCCATATACACAGCCGCCGTAACCATTGCTGTCGTAGCCTCATTGGAAACGTTACTATGCCTGGAAGCGGTCGATAAGCTCGACCCTCAGCAGCGAACCTCTCCCGCGAGTCGAGAGTTGCTTGCCCAGGGGCTTGGAAACGTCACCGCCGGACTAGTTGGTGGACTCCCGATGACTTCTGTGATTATCCGCAGCTCTGTGAATATCGATGCAGGCGGCAAGACGAGGCTCGCAGCCATCTCCCATGGTTTTTTACTACTGACCAGCGTAGCATTTCTCCCGATGTGGCTGAACCTCATCCCACTATCCTGCCTGGCTGCGATCCTCATCGTCACAGGGGTTAAACTGGCCAGCCCCGCGATAATGAAACAGATGTGGAACCAGGGGCCATACCAATTCGCCCCATTTGCGCTAACCGTGGTAGCCATTGTTCTGACTGATCTCTTGATCGGGATTCTGATTGGACTGACAGTGAGTATCGTCTTCATCCTCAACAGCAGCATGCGCCGTCCGATTCGCTGTTTCGTGGAGAAACACCTCGGTGGGGATGTGTTGCATATCGAACTGGCCAACCAAGTGAGCTTCCTGAATCGCGCCGCCTTGTCCAAAGTATTGGACGAAGTTCCCAGCGGCGGTGACGTGTTGCTCGACGCACAGAGCACGGACTACATCGATCCTGACGTGCTCGGCTTGATCCGGGACTTCAAAGGACAAACAGGGCCGGCACGAGGTGTGGAGGTCAGTTTGCTCGGGTTTCGAAAACAGTACGATCTCGACGACCAAACACAATACATTGATTACTCCACCCGTGAACTCCAAGCCGCACTCACCCCGCAGCAGGCACTCCAAATCCTGAAGGACGGCCATGAACGGTTCCGCACCGGTCGGCGTCTGACCCGTGACCTTGGCCGCCAGGTCCTCGCCACGACTGGGGGCCAGCATCCCTTGGCTATCGTGCTCAGTTGCATCGACTCCCGTACACCCGCCGAGCTGGTTTTCGACTTGGGCCTGGGCGACATCTTCAGCATCCGCATCGCCGGTAACGTCGCCGGCCCAAAGGTGCTGGCCAGTGCAGAGTACGGATGTGCCGTGGCCGGGGCAAAGCTAATCCTAATAATGGGACATACCCAATGTGGTGCCGTGACCGCGGCTGTCAACCTCATCGGCGATGCTCGAACGCCCGCCGAAGCTACCGGATGCCAGCACATTGATCACATCGTACAGAACATTCAGCAATCGACAGACTCGGACACCTGCCGAGGTGCCGAGCAACTATCGGCAGCCGAGAAGCAATCGCTCGTCAATACCGTGGCTCGCCTCAACGTGTTGCGAGTCGTGACACAGATACGCCAGGAGAGCCAGACGCTTGACGGCCTCGCTCAGAATGAGCGAATCATCATCGCCGGGGCGATGTACGATATCAGTACCGGTGACATCGAGTTTCTGACAGAGCCGGAACCCAACAAACCGCAAATCCCAAACCCCATTTGATCTTCAGGGTGCAGATGGTTGCCCTTGCGCTGCTCAGTAAGGCCGAGTCCGCATTGACCATTACCAGACATGATTCAGTCCTCAAAGGCGATCCTCCTGACCACAATGACCACTCTCACAATGTCCCTGATCCCATGATGCAGATCACACCGAATATGTATGAAAAACCGTGATTGCGATCGAGATGCTCGTGCGAGATCATCTCGTGCAGTGGCTGATGTCAATCTACAGCTGGATCCATATGGGAAGGCAGGTTCTGCACAGGCCTAAGAGAAAAGAATTGGATGTGACATTCGAGACTTCATGATAAAGGCCGCAAAATAGCCCCCCCCACTTGCAACATCTGCAATCTGCTCAGATTTCACTCAGTCCATTCTCCCTCCTCTGTCATCCAACCTGTATTCTTCCACGATGCAAGATAGTGAGTGCACAAAATCTACGTGCGCACCCGCACGTGGCGTGTACGGACGCACAAGAGCTTTCTCCCTTTGCATGACACCGCCTCATGAAGCAACCATGCCAATGGCAGATTTGTTCTGATTCACACGATGCTTATGATTCGTCCTCACCTAACAAGGCTGCTACGGTCCTGTTCTTGCTGTAGTCGATTCCCTGAAGGCCTATGGAATGGACTGTCGTCATAACGCGCTGTGGCTGGGTGCCATTCTGCGCCAACACATCCAAGCGCTGAGACGGCATAAGCGGTAACTCTTCTCATGTTTGGACGATATTCATGATGTCTCAAGAAACCGAAAGAACGACAAGAACACCAGACCACGAATTTGAAGATAGCCAGAAGACATTACCTGTAAACCCGGAGGCTGTTACTGCGCCAGGATCAGCCGCATTCCAGGCCAAATATGTAGGACGTGATCTCGCCGCCGGACTCATCACCGGAGCGATGGCTATTCCCCTGTCGGTGGGTATCGCCATGATGTCCGATTACCCCATCAAACTCGGCCTGGCCACAGTTTCGTTTGCCTGCTTGATCGGGTGGATTAATGCGTGGTTCCGACCAGGAAATTATATCGGATGCCCTGGTATCGCAGCGGGCCTGGCTCCGGTATTGGCGGTGGGCGTTGCCACCTTTGGGCTGGAGAATATGCCCTTCGCAATTTTTCTGACGGCGATTATTCAAGCCATCATCTGGAAATTCAATTGGCAGAGATATCTCTTGCTTGCCGTGCCGGTGTACTTGGTTGAAGGACTATTGGCAGGCGTAGGGCTGAAGATTGCGCTGA
>JAOUPN010000194.1 GCA_029879905.1 Nitrospira sp.
GCGGAAGAACGAAGCGGTTCAGACCGAAGTCATGAGCATCCAGGATGCCGTGGCCAAGGGCGCCCTGGCGTTCTTCGGCGATAAGTATGGTGAGCATGTGCGCGTGGTGACGGTGGAGTCCTTCAGTAAAGAGCTCTGCGGCGGGACCCATTGCCGGCATACCGGGGAGATCGGGCTGTTCCGCATCCTTTCAGAAACCGGTGTCGCTGCCGGTGTCCGCCGAATCGAGGCGCAGACCGGGAGCGGGGCGGTGGCGCAGGTGAAGAAGCTGGAAGCCGAGTTGCGCGAGTTGTCTGATATCCTGAAGGTCGGCCCATTGGAAGTGGTTGCCAAGACGCGCAAGGTGATGGGGCAACTCAAGGATCGAGAGCGTGAGTTGGAAGAACTCAAACTCAAGATGGCCAGTGGATCCTCGACGGCCTCGACGGTCAAAACGATTGAAGGCGTTTCGGTCCATGTCCAGCGGACCGACGGTCTCGACGTGAACGGAATGCGGGCGCTGGCCGATCAGTTGAGAGACAAACTGAAAAGCGGCATCATCGCACTGGGCGCGGTGACCGGAGAAGGCAAGGTCGCCTTGCTGGTCATCGTGACGAAGGATTTGATCGGAAGAGTCAAAGCCGGAGATCTTGTCAAAGCCATGGCGGTGGAAGTCGGAGGTACCGGCGGCGGCCGACCTGAGATGGCACAAGCCGGTGGGAAGGATCCTGCCGGACTCGATACGGCGTTGAAAAAAGTCTTTGCTCTGGTCGAAAGCACGCTCCGGCGGTAATATCATGCCTGGCCGCATTCTCGCCCTTGATTACGGCACTAAACGAATCGGCGTCGCGCTCAGTGATGAATTGGGTTGGACGGCCCAACCGCTCGAAACCTTCGAGCGGCGGACGCTGGATTGGGATGTGGCCCATATTGTGTCGTTGATCGCTTCGCATGAAGTGGAGCGAGTGGTGTTGGGGTTTCCGCTTCAATTGGACGGTCGAGAGGGGCCGGCCATTCGCGCGATGCGCGAGTTTTCCGAGAAGTTGGAATCCGGCATCTCCGTGCCTCTTATCCTCTGGGATGAACGGATGACGACAAAAGCGGCGGAAGATTTGTTGATCGCCGCGAATGTCAGCAGAAAAAAACGAAAAGGGGCGGTCGATCGAATTGCGGCGGCCCTCTTGCTCCAAAGTTATTTGGCGGCACACACGACGCCGACGCATCAAGATTTAGGCGCAGGCTCCGACACAGTTCCTGATGAGGATTCGGAGCCTTCGGGCGGACCTTCGTATGAAGCTACGAATCGTACTGATTCTGATTCTTCTCGTCGCCGTGGCCGGCGGTCTTGGCACGTACCAGATGATTCGGTGGATTGACGCTCCTGTCCTCCCCGAATCGGATCATCCGCCTTCCACGGTCATTGTGATTTCTCCCGGTTCCACGTTTCAGCAAGTGGCGGATCTCCTTGATGCGGCGGGGTTGATCAGAAGCCGATCCGCCTTCCTCTGGCTGGGCCGGACGCAGGAAGCGGAACGCAAAGTTCAGCCCGGTGAGTACGAGCTGAATGCGGCGATGTCGCCCGATGACATTCTTGCCAAGCTGCTGTCAGGACGCGTGCTGCTCCATTCCGTCACGATTCCAGAGGGATACACGATCGATCAAATCGCGGATGTCCTTGCGGAGCAGGGCATTGCGGATAAATCGGAATTCGCCAGGCTGGCTCGTGATACACGTTTTGTGAAGGCGCTCGGTGTACGAGCGGAAACCGTCGAGGGGTATCTGTACCCCGACACCTATCGCTTTCCTCGTCCGATGGCGGAAAAGGACATCATCAAGACGATGGTCGAGCAACTGAACCATGTCGTGTCCGACGAGTGGAAGAATCGGGCCAAGGAGTTACGGATGACGATGCACGAAGTCTTAACCTTGGCGTCGGTCATTGAAAAGGAAACCGGGGCGGCGGAGGAACGACCGCATATCGCGTCCGTCTTTCATAATCGGTTAAAAAAACGCATCCCGCTTCAGAGTGATCCGACGGTGATCTATGGGTTGCCCAACTTCGACGGCAATCTTCGCAAAAAGGACCTGTCCCACCCGAGCCCCTACAATACGTACAGATGGGGCGGGCTCCCCCCCGGTCCGATCGCGAGTCCAGGAGCAGAGTCGATTCGCGCGGCGCTGTATCCGTCGAAGACGCCGGATTTGTATTTTGTGTCGAAGAACGACGGAACCCATCACTTTTCCGCCACCTTGGTCCAACATAACAAGGCCGTGGAAAAATATCAGAAACGGCCGTTTCGGCGCCGTAATCGTTCAGAGACGTTGAATCAATCGCGTAAAACCTGGGCTGTCGCCGGCCATAATGAGAGGAGCCGCTTGCCAGATGTCTGAATGGAATGTGCCGAGTCTGATCGATCATACCGTTCTTCGTCCGAATGCCACCAGAACCGATGTGTTGCGATTATGCCGTGAGGCGCAAGAACATCAATTCACGGTTATTTTTGTTCCTCCCTGTTATGTGGATGAGGCGGCGGCGGCTGTCGGCGGTACGTCGATTCGAGTCGGTATCCCAATCGGATTTCCCTTGGGCGGTCACACAACCAAGAGTAAAATCGCCGAAGCAGTTGAAGCGGTCGAACGCGGAGCGACGGTGCTGGATATGGTTATGAATGTGAGCCGCTTGAAGTCGGGAGATTATGACGACGTACGACGCGATATCGCCGGAGTGGTGGAGGCCACACCCAACGTGGAGCACAAGGTGATTCTTGAAACGTGCTACCTCACTCGGGAGGAGAAGTTGACGGCATGCCGGTTAGTCATTGAGGCAGGTGCGGACTATGTCAAAACTTCAACCGGTTTCGGCGAAGCCGGCGCCACGGTCGAGGATGTCAGGCTTCTCAAAGAAGCCGTGGCAGGCAGGGGAAAAGTCAAAGCATCCGGAGGCATCAGAGATTGGAAGACGACGCAGGCCATGTTGGAGGCGGGCGCCGATCGAATCGGGACCAGTGCAAGCATGAAGATTCTTGAGGAATGGAAAGCCGTGGGGGGTGCATGACCAACCGAATTATCGTGTTTGTGATCGACGGCTGGGGGATCGGACCATTGCCGGATGCCGCCGAGTATGGGGATGCCGATGCCGATACCCTCGGCCATATCGCGGATTCCGTGGGGGGATTGAGTCTTCCGACGATGGAGGCGCTTGGACTACGGCATATCGCCCAAGTTCGCGGTGTCAGCTTGACGACGCAGCCGTCCGGATGTTTCGGACGATTGGGATTCACTGCTCGCAGAAACGACTCGGTGGGAGGATATTGGGAAACAAACGGAGTCATCATCAGTGACCACGAAGTCGGGTTTTCCGATACGCTTCCGAAAGATGTGGTGGATGCCGTTGAGCAGGCCTTGGGACGAAAGGTTATCGGTAAACGGACGGCCTCTATGGAAACGGCGTTGTCGGAACATGAAGCAGATCATCTTGCGAGCGGGGCTCCGATCGTCTGGACCGACGGCAGCAGCACCTGCTATGTGGCTGCACACGAATCCGTGATACCGGTCGCGACCTTACAGCAGCAGTGCCGCGAGGCTTGGAAGGTCGTGAGAAAAATCGGCCCGTTGATCCGTATTGTCGCGAGGCCGCTAACAGGGGAACGGGGATCTCTCCTTCCCCGTGCAGGACGAAAAGATTTTATCTCGGAAGCGCCCGGGGTAACGATGTTGGATGCGTTAAATCGATCCGGCCAAATCGTCATGGGAGTCGGAAAGGTTGCCGATCTCTTTAGTGGTCGGGGTTTGACCAAGTCGTTTCCCTCCGGTTCAGGAACCGATGCGCTGAACGAAACAATCCGCTTGTTGGCAAAGGTTCCGCGAGGACTCATCTATACGAGTCTGGATTTGTTGCCGGAAGACAGCGCGCAGGGTGCCGCGGCACTGGAAGAATTTGACAGACGTTTGCCGGATTTATTCGAAAGGCTGCGTCCGGGGGATGTGTGTATCCTAACGGGTGATCATGGACGAGATCTGCAGAAACCCGGCAAAGCTCCGACTCGTGAATATGTGCCGATACTGATCACCGGCCCTAAAGTGACGCGCGGTGTGGATTTGGGAACGCGTGTGTCGGCGGCGGATTTAGGACAAACCATCGTGGAGGCGCTCCAAGGCGAACGATTGTTGGTGGGGGACAGCTTCTGGTCGGCGATCAACCCCTAATAAACAGTAAGGGGTAAGGAGTGAGGGGGAAGGGGTACGAGCAAGGAGTCAGGGGCAGACGGGAAAACGTGAAGCGTGAAAAATAACACGTAGAGAGTCTTGAGAAAGGGTGGAAGGAACCACATGTCCTGCGAAGAAAAGCTGAAAGAATTGGGACTGAGTTTGCCGGAGGCGCCCAAACCGGTGGCAAATTATGTTCCGGTCGTCAGGGTGGGAGATCTGCTGTTTCTTTCAGGTGTGCTGCCCTCGCGTGACGGACAACTCGTCATGACGGGAAAACTGGGAGCCGGTCTTTCCATCGAGCAGGGGCGGCAAGCGGCACAGTTGGCGGTACTGAATGCGCTTGCCATCATCAAAGCCGAAGTCGGGTCCTTGGATCATGTGCAACGAATCGTGAAGATGATCGGCCATATTGCTTCTGCCGAAGGATTCGGCGATCAGCCTCAGGTCTTGGACGGTGCGTCGGATCTGCTGGTCTCGGTCTTCGGCGAAAAGGGGCGGCATGCACGTGTCGCCGTCGGAGCGGCGGAACTGCCCCGCCACACCCCCGTCGAAATCGAGTTGATCGTCCAGGTGTCGTAACCCCCGTGTGTGCTCCACATCAAGAATCCTCTAGGGCCTTGCGTTGGTGACTACTGATGACTATGATGTGACCATATGAAAGGGGTGCGTGTTGCAGAATTGAAGAGTCGGCTCAGCGAGCATCTTCGCATGGTGCGCGCGGGACGGACGCTGACGGTGCTGGATCGCAGTACGCCGATTGCGCGCATCGTGCCCTTTGAGGAGTCCGGAGGGTCGTTATCTGTGCGACGTCCCTTGCCCGGCACGCCGTTGCTCAAGGATTTTCCACTGCCGCCTCCACTCCGATTAAGTCGCGATATCGTGTCTTTCCTTCTGGAAGAGCGTCAGGGTGAGCGGTGATCGCCTACCTTGATTCCTCGGCGATCCTTCGTATTATTTTTGGCCAACCTCGTGCACTCAAGGAATGGCGTTCAATCACCCAAGGTGTGGTATCTGCGCTGGCCGAGGTGGAATGTCTCAGAACCTTGGATCGGCTCAGACTTACAGAGAAATTGCCGGATGCGGAGATAGCGGTCAGACGGGAATCCGTGTTTCGTTTCATGGAGGCGCTTGAGGTCGTGGAATTAGGGAGACTTGTCTTATCGAGAGCATCGCAGCCCTTACCGACGACCCTAGGCACATCGGACGCGATTCATCTGGCGACCGCACTGCTCTGGAAAGAACGGAGCGAGACGGATCTGGTCATGGCCACACATGATGAATTGCTGGCAACGGCAGCGAGGGCGAGCGGTTTACGCGTGATCGGCATGCCGGCGTAGGGGGATGGAAAAGAACAAGGGACAGTCTTCTCATGCCTGCACAATTCGGCAGGCTCGTCACGTGCCATGCACCGTTTGAACTTCGAGCTGGAGACAGAGGTTCTTGCGAGACCGTCTGCCCATCCTCTCCCACTTCTTCCCCACTGGTGTGGCCGACTGAGAGGCTGATGGCGCATTACTAACCGTATCGTTGAAAAAAATGTAGCCCGTGTAGAATCCCGCCTGTACCATATACCGCCTTGACTCTCGAAAAAATCGATTGCTATAGTCCACTGTTCCCGTTCGCCCGCCTCCGCAGTGGTGTGCTTCGGAGAATGGATGACGTTCCGGATGAATACCGGTACTGCTTTCTCTCTTTGACGAACGGGGATATGCCGCAGCGCGGTGCCGACAAAGACTCAAGAGAGGTCACGGCTGCACGGCCTTTGCGCCGAATTGCTTCCGACCTTCGTAGCCTGTTGGCTACTTCGGCGGAGTAGGCTCGGCGAAGAAGGCGTAAGCTGTAGAGATTCACAGGAGGGTTGTTCTTGAATATGCGTGGCTCGTTGAATGTTAAGACTCTCCGTTCGATGTGGAGGAAGGGTGCTCCTGTTTTGGGGATACTGATGGTCTCTGCCATGTCTGTGGGCGGTGTCGCGCTGTCGGTGCAGGCGGAAACTTCTACCATCGAATTATCGTCCAAGTCGGTTCCTCCGGGAGCGACTCTGTCGCTTAGTGGAACAGAGTTTGGATCGTTCCTGTCCGCTCAAAACAACCGGGTTACCGTGAACGGGATTCCCGCGTTAGTGCAACGATGGGAATCTGACCTCATTGAAATCAAGGTGCCCTTTAAGGCTTCCAGCGGCCCGGTTGAGATTGTTGCAGACAAGAGGACCCTTCAGGCCGGGACGTTGACCATCGTGAGGCCGAAGATCGAGGCCATTACGCCGACGGAAACGGAGCGTGGTGCGGTGGTGGAAATTACCGGTT
>JAOUPN010000195.1 GCA_029879905.1 Nitrospira sp.
ATCGCCAGCCTATCGGATCCTCCACGACAGCCACCTTGGGACTCCACTGCGTGACACTAGAAGCGGCAAGATTCACCCGTTCATGGAATGTAAATGAAACGTTATATGCGATTGAAAACGCTACAGAGAGTGCCACAATCGCTGCGAGTATCCCTCGCCACCCGGCGTACATCTGAAAAGCCAGGACGGCAAGTCCAGCTAGCACTACATATCCAGTTCGACCTTGCACCATCAATAAAACATTACCAGCAGCTAAGACTGCGGCAAGTCCCCATCCCCAACCTATCCATCTGCCTCGCGACTTCCAAGCTAACACAGTAAATAGCAACGTACCGAATGCCATCAGTACATTATGGGTTGTATGTTTTTTAAACACGCAGGGGTTAGACGAATCACAACTGATAGCCCCACCAGTCGGGAGGACTCCCAAACTCAACACGAACGACAACACCAAGGTCACTCCTAACGAAGCTGCTAAGGCGAGGAGCGCGCGACTGCGGGCTTGGACGTCAATCGCCATAGAGATCAATAGAGGGATGAGCAAAAGATCAGCATACTTCTTTAACGCATGTAATCGTTCTTCTGGAGCACCCACCCCCCACAGCGTTCCCAGCAGCAGCCACCCAAAGAGCAAGAGGGCGCTCAGCGCCACCGGATTCGTCATGACTCGACGAATTCGCTCTCGCCATTCTCCGCTGGCCAACCAACACACGACAAGCAGGACAACAAGAACACCGTCCGCCACCACCCACATCGGAATGGTGAATCCAAGCACGGTGGTCGTCCAACCTGCCGCTCGTCTCGCCTCCGTCTGAAGACGATTGACCCACCCAGAAGGCGAAGTGATGGTCAGATTGTTATCCAAAACCCGCTCTGTAGTGGACATGACCAATCTATGAGGTATGACACGATGCTCAGCAAGTCACGCTAGGCTTTTACGGTCTCTCTCTCGGGAGCCGGTGCTGAGACAGACTGTACGGGCTTCTCCTCACGTGCCGCGCAAGGATCCGGCGCTGGACACGCGTGGTTCACCTGCCGTTCCAACCTACTCACGGACATCCCCAAGACAAGAAACATGACCAGCCATATCCCAAGAATGGCGAGCTTCCAATTTTCAGTTGAGTGATGATAGAGAACAGCCAGTCCTCCGCAGAGCAGCATCACTCCATACTCCGCAAACACGGTCCGGCGATGGCTCCATCCATTCAAGACCAGCCGCTGATAATAGTGTTGGCGATGAGCCTCCCAGATCCTCTCAAAACGGAATGCCCGTCTGATCACGGTCACCGTTGAATCCAAGATGAAAGGGGAAAAGAGGATGATGGGAACCCAAAACTCAAATATCCCATCGCGAACACCTAGAAGCATCAATGTCCCTCCTAAGAAACCAAGCGTGATACTCCCGGCATCTCCCATGAAGATACGAGCTGGTGGGAAATTATGGACAAGAAACCCCAACGTGCTCATGGCGACTAATATGGCGATCATGAGCATGACAACAGAGCCGGCTTCCCATCCGAAATAAGCCAGAAATCCAAATCCGATGACCGTCATCCCACCCGAAAAACCGTCCATGCCATCCATGAAGTTGTAAAGGTTCGCCATCCAGATCAAGAACAGAGTACTCACCGGAACGGCTGCGAATCCCATAGAGATCAGCAGTCCCCCAGGTAACGGAACCGCAGATAAGGCCAGCCCAACACCCCCAACAATGATAAGCGCGGCGACGGCTTGCACCCCCAGACGGAGGCTAGCACGAAGGCCGATACAGTCGTCGATGAAAGACACCACAAAGACGAGGAGCATGGACAGCACGATCCAGAGACTCCCTGAGGCCATTCCTTTCGGCAATAGGACTTTTGAAGGGTGCACGATGGCAAAAACACTCGCGGCAGCAACCAGACTAATGACCACACTGGCAATGATAGCCACCCCTCCCGTCTGCGGGGTTGGCATGGAATGCAAGCCTCGCTCATTGGGATGAGCCAGAATAGACAGATACGAGTACGGCGAGCAGAGCCGGTCCGTGAGCCACCAAGCGACTACAAAGGCGACAAGAGCTGGAAGGGCAATCATCATGGTCAATTCAGGTTGGACTCCGCTTCACTCATAAGCCATACGCAAGACTCTTCGATACGGAACTTGTATGATATCAAAGTTACGGAACTACGGCCTTAATACCAACCTAGCCAATAGACTTAATATGCTATCCACATCCAAACCCAACTATCTATTATTGTCATAAGGTCAAAGGACGACCGCTCGCTCGAGCGCAGAACCAAATAGCCGTTTCAGCAAGCCCTTGGTCGACAGAAAACGGAGGATGCCAGTCCAACTCCCGCCTGATCTTCGACGAGTTGGCCTGGAGCGATCCTACCAGACGGTCGATCATTGCGTGTTTCCCAACGATTTTCCCCAATCCACGGAGCATCGGGAGAGGAAACGGCCAAAGTCGTACCTTTAATCCTAAGACCTTACCAAGTCGTCGAATCAATTCAGGTGTGGAGAGATCCTCTCCGTCACTGACCAAATAAGTTTTCCCTGCGGCCTGTCTGTGGAGAATACAGCCATACAGGGCATCGGCCAAGTTTTCTCGACTGATCAAGCTGCGTCTGTTCTCCACTCTTGCAAGCGGCAGGGGGATACCTTTGCGCAGATAGTTCAGTAGTTGCAGGAAATTTCCACCAACGTTGGAACCGTAGACCAGCGGCGACCGAATCACAACGGTCTCCAGACCCGTCTGGGACGACACCATTACCAGGGCCTGTTCCGCTTCCCACTTTGAAATCCCATACGGGTCTTGCGGATTCGGGGGATCCTGCTCCGCAAATGGCACCGAGCTCTGTTCGCCGTTGACTTTGATCGAGCTCAGATACACAAATCGACGAACACCCTCCGCTGCCGCCGCCCGTGCCAGACGCTCAGTCCAGACCACGTTGACCTTTTGAAATTCATGGAAAGAATCGGCCGCCGTGTTCGACGCAAGTTGAACACGGCCAGCCAGGTGAACGACTACCTCCACACCCCTCAACCTGTGCTTGGTCTCCGCCTCACCCGATTGATCGTGAAGGACCACCCACTCGATGCCATTGGCCTTTGAACAGTCGACCGAAGAATGCTTCGCCGGATTGCGCATAGCTCCTCTAACACGGCATCCTGCCCCCTGAAGATGACGGCACAATGCTGAGCCTATAAACCCGTTAGCCCCTGTTACCAGAATTCGGTCGGCCACGATTCGTTGAATACCTGTTCAATGGAACCATACAAGCCGATTGACATAATCCGTATAGCTGAGAATGATTCGCAGGACTTTCTCTGAGACGTTTAGGACTTCGTAATCCCTTACCATTCGCAGTTGGCGCTCCTCTCCGCGCGGCTGGGTCTTCAAGATCGACAATGCCTGCAGGACCCGCGTGCAATCAAGGCCCGTCATCATCACCACCGCCTCTTCCATGCCTTCTGGACGTTCGTGCGCCTCTCGAATATTGATTGCCGGAAAATTCAGAATGGAGGACTCTTCCGTAATTGTCCCACTATCTGAAATCACGGCACAGGCATGCCGTTGCAGACTCACGTAGTCGAAGAAGCCGAATGGTTTGTGAAGCTCAACCAACGCAGGGAGCCCGATTTGGGAGGCATCGATTCGCGCTTTCGTGCGCGGATGGACAGAGAACACGATCCGTTTGCCATACGTGTCGACTACCCCTTTGAGCACCTCCATAAGCTGACGCAAACAGCGGGTGGAATCCACATTCTCCTCGCGATGAGCGCTGACCACAAAATACTCGTGAGGTGTCAATTGCAGCTTCGTCAGCACATCTGATTGGTCGATCTGTGATCGATAATAGGCCAGTACCTCGTACATTGGGCTGCCGGTCTTAATCACTCGATCCGGCAGCAATCCTTCGCGCAATAGGTGCTCCCGGGCATGGTCGCTATATGTAAGATTGATGTCACTGACATGATCGACGATCTTTCGATTCATCTCTTCGGGAACTCGCTGGTCAAAACAACGATTGCCGGCCTCCATGTGAAAGATTGGGATCTTCAGACGCTTGGCAACAATCGCGGCCAAGCAACTATTCGTATCTCCCAAAAGCAGAAGGGCGTCCGGTTGTTCCAACGCCATCACTTCGTAGGCCCTTGCCAGTACGTTCCCCAGCGTCTCTCCTAATGTAGAGCCAACGACGTTGAGAAAATGATTTGGCTTCCTGATCTCAAGCTGATCGAAAAAGACCTGGTTCAATTCGTAGTCGTGATTCTGCCCGGTGTGAACTAAGACGTGTCGGACATGCGTATCAAGCGTACGAATGACTCGACACAACTTAATGACCTCTGGGCGAGTCCCAACGATCGTCATGACCTTCATCGAAGCCATAGAAGTCATGTATGTACACGCTCCCTCACAAAGCAATCGGTGCGGTTATCGCAAGAGCTCGAGACCATTCCCCGCATCAACATCCTCCACCATGAGGCGGTGTTTCTTGAGCAAGGCGGCTGTGTCCGCCAAATCGAGAACGTCATCTCCGGAACTGTACTCCTTCGCCAACGTGTTAGACTCGGAAACCTCGTCCTGCCTCAGCTCAGGAAGCATAGGTTGAATAGCATAATAAGCTCCGCGCTGGACACAGTGATGGACTTCTTCCTCGGAAATCAGGATCTCATGGAGTTTCTCACCAGGACGGACCCCAATTGTCTTGATGGAGAGAGCACGCTGTTTGATCAAGGCACGCGCTATATTCATCACCGTTGCTGACGGAGCCCGAGGGACATACGTCTCCCCTCGTTTTGCTCCCTTTACGGCAGCAAAAACGGTGTCCACGGCATCGTCGAGGCTGAGGAGAAACCGCGTCATTTCTGGCGAGGTAAGCGTAACCGGTCCTCCGTTTTTGATCTGATCGTGAAACAGAGGAATGACAGATCCTCTTGAGGCGAGAACGTTGCCATATCGGACACAGACGAAGCGAGTGTTGGGATTCAAAATATTTGCGGCCACGAACACTCGTTCTTGCACAGCTTTGGTCATGCCCATCACATTCACCGGCTTGCATGCTTTATCAGTACTGATTCCCACGACGGTGTCTACAGGGTAGCCTTGCCCTTCGATCGCTTGCACAATGTTGGAAGCCCCCAGGCAGTTGGTTAGAACAGCTTGGATGGGAAAGTATTCGCAGGTCGGAACTTGCTTAAGGGCAGCGGCATTGATGATGATATCGGCCTGTTTGACGGCGGAACAGACATCTTCGTAGCTTCGCACATCGCCGATCCTAAACTCCAACACGTTCATAAAATTATTGAAAATTACTTCGTCTGTGGTCACTCGCCTATTGAGATAGGACACCCTCATGTCGTGCTGCTTCGCTTCGTCGCGAGACAAAACGATCACCTTCTTGGGAGTTCCCAGCTCGCCGGTCAGTAGCCGGTGCACCAACTTCTTGCCCATGGAGCCGGTACCACCGGTTACCAGAATGGTCTTGTCCTTCAGAATCATGTACCCCTTTCCGTCATGTGATGAACCATGTCATCGATCATAGTCTGCCAGGCTGGAGGCGAATAACCCGTATCTTGCCTTAACCGAGACGCATCAAGACTTCTGTCACATTCGAATGTCTCATCCCGCTCGATTGTCACTGGACAATGGAGCCGGTCCCGGACAAGCGCCAAGAGGTCATATTTGCTGATCGGCTGTGCCGCGACATGGTACAAGCCGTGAATCGTTGGAACGTCTGTCAGAATCAGTTCTACGATGCGCGCGAGTTCGGAGGTAGTAAACCCTGAGAAGATAGCCTTGGAGAATCCTTTCACCGTCTGCCCCCGTTGGGCAAGAAACCACTCGAGCAGACCTGCCTTCCGTGAAAGTTCCGGACCAATCATGGAGGTCCGTAGTGTCAGACAATGTGGATCCACGACTTCACCTAACAACTTGGTCCGGCCATAGACATCCTCCGCGTCCGGCTGATCGGTTTCGCGATAGTTGCCCTTCCGTCCAGAAAACACGCAATCCGTGCTGAAATGAATGAGTCTCGCCCCGATCGACTGACAAAGAAGCGCCAGCCGATGGGGCAAAAGTGAATTGATTTCAAGACTCGAAATAATTGCTTTGGACTCGGCCCTTTGCTTGATCACACCCACAGCATTCAGCACTGCCTCCGGCCGGAATTCCGTAATGACTTGTAGCAACATGTTCGTCTGTTTCGCGTCCACTCCAAAATGGGCTGTGCCTGGTTCGAACAGTCGGTATGCTCTATACGCTTCGCTGTCAAGCCTGAGCGTGACGCGGACGTCATGCCTCCCACTGAAATGGCGCAAAAGCTGATGCCCCAACATGCCGTCGCCGCCAAGAATCAGGATGCGCATGCGGCAGGTACCACCTTTAACTCCGTCATCCACCGGTCAAGACGGTCCAGTAAGAGTCCTCGCTCGAAATGAGCTTCAAAATATACCCGACCGTTGCGACCCATCATCATCCTCGCTTCTGCGGGTGTCTGATAC
>JAOUPN010000196.1 GCA_029879905.1 Nitrospira sp.
CGTGTTCTGTTAGAGAACGGGGGATTTGCAATTTGAACCGTACATCTGGAAAGTCGAAACGCGCGACTCGAAACCAGAAACCCGGAACCCGAAACCAGGGATCGAGATACGATCAACATATTTAGACATGTTTCAGAGAGGTAAGGGGTTCATGAAAACAGGGCGCTCGGTGATCTGAGAGCGTTACCCTCCGGCAAAGACCGGGCGAAATCCGGCTTCGGTGAGAATACGGGCGACGGTCTCGCGCTGATCGCCTTGGATCTCGATCCGTCCCTCTTTGACCGTTCCTCCCGCTCCGCAGGCCGTCTGCATCTGTTTGGCGAGCGTTTCTTTTTCTGTCTGGCCGATCCCGGTGAATCCTGTCACAACCGTCACGGTTTTCCCTCCGCGGTGCGCTGTTTGGCGAAGGATATCCACGCGCCCACGATTCTTTTTGGGTGCGTCGGAGACGGGAGCCGTTTGGTCGCGCGCAGATTGCGTGGGTGTAGTCTCTGGCAGCTGCGCGTGCTTTAGCGCAGCGAAGGGACTGGCCCATTTCGTCGCCCCACCGTCGGTCGAAATACGTGTTTTGTTTTTCATGGAGTATTGATCCTCAGGGCAACGCTACACCAAGGGCGCTGACGATTCGACAAGTGGCTGTGACCAATGATGAGCAGGTGATGAGGAGGCCATTGTCTTAAACAGCTTCCATCTCTTATGTCCCTTGGATTCAACGGTACACCTCTTTACGGTCATCAATCTTCAGGACGAGCACAACCAGTTCTTTATCTCGGATCGTGTAGACGATTCGAAAGGACCCTTCACGAATACGGTAGAGGTCATCTTCGTCGGTGAGTTTTTTCACGCCCTGGGGGCGGGGGTTGCGTTGCAGGGCTTTGATGCGTGTGATAATTCGCCTCTGTGTGGATTCAGCGAGCGCTTTGAGTCGGCGTTCAGCAAGTGGGGCGAAAAGGATCGAATAGGCCATGGCCGATTAGATCCCGAGATCCTTGAGAATCGCATCGAGCGGCTTTGCACCTTTCTTTTTTGTTTCAGCAAGGGCGGCTCGTGCATCTGCCAAATCGATCCGATCTTCCAATTCCTCCAATAGCCGCAAGTCGTCAATCGGCACCACTGCGGCAATTTCCTTCCCGCGGCGGCGTACCACAACACGCTCTTTCCCGTAGGCTGCTCGATTGATCGTATCTGCAAATCCTTGCCGTGCCTTACTTGCAGGAAGATGTGCCATGGGTTTCTCCTTATGAAGACATCACACCTATAGGGAACGTACAAAACGTTCAAAATGTACAGTAAGCTTCTCAGGTGGTCAAGGAGGGGGATAGGAGTACGGATTGCATAAGATGTGAGATCCTTCACTCTGTGGACAAAACTATTTCCCTCTCTGCCGCTAGTCCTGACGAATCGTCATGAATCATGCTGGCTTAGAGGCACTGTATGGGGTACTGGTTGACAAGCGAGGAAGGATTCCAAGCGCATGTGAGTCTGTGCCTCTCTGCCATGCGGGTCTCTTCTCTCTTTCAGGTGCCTGAAATGAGTGCAACATTACTGTCGTAGGGGGTGTTAGAGTGAACAGGTGACCAAACACTTTACAGATGGGGGTTCCGATGCATGCGATGAAATATGCAACCTTCCTAGGATTAGGAGTCATATTAACCGGCTATCTGAGCGGAGCCCCGGTCTTCGCAGCTGATAAACCGATGGAGGATGGGTCAAAGATCGTGATTACATCTCCCAGAACGGGGGATATGGTGACCGACAGCTTTGTGCTGACGTACGAGCTGACCAAAGGTTCGCAGGCTGTCCATGTCCATGTCTTTGTGGACAACAAATATCAGAAGGGTTTTAGCGGAATGGTCGAAGGTTTGAGCAGAGGGCGGCACAAGGTTACCGTGACGGGCGCCACGAAGGATCACGACCTCGTCGCAGCCAGCCAGACCATCACCGTCGAAGTCCAATAGGAAGAGATCACACCGGCTTCACGCCGCCAGGGTCATATGCATGGCCTTGGCGCGCATGGTTCCTCCGGCTGCGTTCCCACATAGCCCTCTTGCGAAGACACGTGTCGTTGTCTGATTGTGCGACGATTGCTTCTCACCGATGGTCAGCATGAGCGGTCCAGGCATGGCTGTTACGACCTCGTTTGTCCCAGAGATAACGGTGTTCGCACGTTGTCGGGAATATCGATGAATCTCCCGCGGATCTGAGTCTGCTGCTTGACAAAGAAGAAAAGACTCCCGACCCCTTTATATCCGCGCATCCAACTCTCCGCGTCCGATCCGGACGCCTCCGGTCTCAGCACTCAGCACTCAGCACTTCGGTACTTCAGCGATTTCCTCCCCGGCGGCGCCACGCTGGATCCCGCGACCGGCGTGTTCGAATGGACCCCAGGCTATACGCAAGCCGGGACCTATCGCGTGCCGTTCAGTGTGCAGGGGGCTGCCCCCCTTCCCCCGGGGTCTGACCCCGCGCCCGTGACCACGGTGTGGACGACCGTCACCGTGATGAACGTCAACGCGGCACCACAGTTCGACCAGATCGGTGATCTGGAGATTCTGGAGAACCAGACCCTGTTCATCCGGACGTTCGCGTTCGATCCGGACAATCCCGGCTTTATTCCGCAAGATCGGCTGTTCGACGGGACCCTCACGCCCTTGGAAGGGACGGATCCGACGGTGACCTATACGATCACCGGCTTGCCCCCCGGCGCGACCTTTGATCCGGTCTCCGCCCAGCTGTCCTGGCTGCCGACCTTCGATCAGGCCGGGACCTATCTGGTGACCGTCACCGCGACCGACGAGGGGACTGGCTCCGCCCCAGGGGCGGTGCCTGTCCCCGGTCTTGACCCCGTCCCCCTGACCTCTTCGGTGACGATTCCGATCACCGTCGTCAACGTCAATCGTCCGCCGGTCCTGCCGGATCTGCAGAACCAGGTGGTGAACCGGGGCGAGACGCTGGATCTGCCGGTGACGGCGACCGATGCCGACGGCAATCCACTGACGTTGATCGCCGTCTCCGGCGAGGGGCAGCTGGTGCCAGAGGAGGCGCCGCTCCCGCGCTTTGCCACCTTCATCGACCACGGCGATGGGACGGGACTGTTCCACTTTGCGCCGACGGTCGGCGATCGCGGCAACTATACGATCACGCTCTACGCCACCGACAATGGTGATCCGACCCCCCTCACCCCTGACCCCTTACCCCTCACGGCCTTAGAGACCTTCGTGGTCCAAGTCAATTCGCCCAGCGAGCCGCCGGTGCTGCAGTATGTCGGCAACCAGGTGGCGGTGGTGGGGCAGCCGTTGTCCTTCACCGTGCGCGCGACGGATCTCGATCAAGATCCCCTGACCTTTACCCTGACCGGGCTGCCGAGTAATGCGACCATCACGCCGGGCGTGCAATACGGCACGGCGGTCGTGTCCTGGACGCCGACCTCCGAACAGTTGGGCGCGTTCCCCGTCACGATTCGGGTCACCGACAACGGCAATCACGGCGCGGTGGGCGGGACGATCGGATTCGATGAACGGACCATCACCATCGTCTCCCGCGTCACCAATCAGTCGCCGGTCCTGCAACCGATCGGCGAGCAGACCGCCGCCGAACGGCAGCCGTTCACGCTCCAACTCGTCGCGACCGATGCCGATGGGGATCAGCTGACGTTCTCCGGAACCAATTTACCCGCTGGCTCCACGCTGGATCCGGTGACCGGGTTGTTTACCTGGACCCCGACTTTCAATCAGGCCGGCACCTACGACGGGATCCGGTTCACGGTGAGTGATGGCAACAAGAGCCAGAGCGAGACGATCCGGGTCACGGTGGCCAACACCAATCGGCCGCCGACGGTGATCCCGTTGACAGCGCAATCGGGCCGCGAACAGGCGCGATTGAATTTCACGATCGCCGCCGCGGATCTCGATGCCGAGTCGCTCACGTTCTCCTCGCTCACGTCCTTGCCGGCGGGTGCGCACTTTGACGGCAAAACCGGCGAGTTTGAGTGGACGCCGGATTTCACGCAGGCCGGCACCTATACGTTCACGTTTCAGGCGCAGGATCCGAGCGGCGCGACGGGCACCACCGACGTGACCGTGCGCATTGCCGATGTCAACCGTCCTCCGGTGTTGAGCCTCACGAACCATCAAGTGTTGATCGGCCAGGAAGCCGTCTTCCAACTGGCCGCCTCCGATCCGGACTCGCCGCCCTCGCCTGACGTTTCACGTCTCACGTTTCACGCCGTTGGTCTCCCCGATGGCGCCACCCTCGATCCGACCAACGGACTGTTCCGCTGGACGCCGGGGATCGGGCAGATCGGCGACTATCTGATGCTGGTGACGGTGTCGGACGGGCAGGCGACCACGACGGATTCGTTCGTGTTGCGGGCGGGAACGGAACTCCAGACGCCCCATGTCCAGATCGACCTCACGCCGAGCTTTCCGGTGGTGCCGGGGCAGAAGGTCCTGGCGAGTGTGCTGGCCTCCGGTCTGGCGGAGATCGTCAGTACGACGATCATGGTTCAGGGGTCTGACCCTGTCTGGGTGCCCGTTCCGTTCGATCATCTGGGCCGTGCCGTGATTACGGCGGCGGGTCCCGGTGAGCTGATCATCCGTGCCACGGCCACCGATGCCGATGGGGTGACCGGCACGACCGAGACGGTATTGAAGATCAAGAATCCTGATGACAAGACGGCGCCGATTCTTGCGTTCGATGGCGCCGTGCCGGGGATGGTCGTCCGTGACGCCAGCGCCATCCGGGCGACAATCCTCGACAGCGACCTGGACTCCTGGACACTCGAGATCGCCCACGCCACCTCCGACGCCTTTACGCTGCTCGCCTCCGGCAATACTCCCATACTCAGCACTCAGCACTCAGCACTCGTTACTCTGGACCCCTCCGGCTACAGCAATGGGTTCTACCGGTTGCGGTTGACGGCTCAGGACGTCGCGGGTCGCCGGGCCGAGACCGAGGCGCTGATCGAAGTGAACAGCGCGGTCAAGACCGGGCAGTTCACACACCACGAGACCGACCTGACCGTCACCCTCGACGGCCATGTCTTCAATCTCGTCCGCCAGTACGACTCGCTCACCTCAGTCCTCAGTCCTCAGTCCTCAGCCCTCTCCTTTGGCAATGGCTGGCGTCTGGCCAATCGCGATCTGTATCTCGAAACCAACGCCTCACCCGCGCCTCGCGGAGTCGGCGACGCGGGCCTCACCCCTGACTCCTCACCGGCCTTTCGCACCGGCACGCGGCTCTATCTGACCTTGCCGGATGGCGAGCGGGTGGGCTACACGTTTACGCCGGAACGCCATACCGTCAACGGCGTGACCTTCTACACCCCAGTCTTTACCCCTGACGCCTCACCCCTCACCCCTCACGGCTGGACGCTCTCCGCGGCCAGCACGAAGTTGACCAAAGCCGGCGAGCATGTCTACGACTTCCTGACCGGCGAGGCCTATAACCCCACAGCTGGTCTGTTTGGTGGGGGAGGTTTGTCTGGTTTCTCTGGTACGTCGGGCGCCTCCGCCCTCAGTCCTCAGTCCTCAGTCCTGTCTCTCACCAGTCCCGACGGTACCCGGTATGAGATCACGGCGCAGGGGCAGATCGGCGAGGAGATTCGGCCCGACGGCGCGCGGTTCTTCTGGAGCGACAGCGGCCTCACCGCCGTCAGCACCGGCGAGACCGTCCAGTTCACCTGGACTGCCGTCTCCTCCTCCGGTCCGAATAACTCAGTCCTCAGTCCTCAGCACTCAGCACTTTCATCGATCACCGGCCCCGACGGGCACCGAGTGGTCTACACCTATGATCAGCAGGGGCAGCTCGTCTCGGCTCGCGACCTCATCACCGGTGAGACCTCGCGATACGGCTACACAGATTCGACATCCGATCCGAACAACTCACAATTCACAACTCAACACTCAAAACTAATTCTTATCACCCACACCGGCCAACCCGGCTCCGTGATCGACTACTCCGCCCTCAGTCCTCAGTCCTCAGTCCTGCAGGCTGACCTTGGGGCAGCCTTGACCTATCTCCAGACGCCCTATCAGGGCACGTTGGAGGCTGGGGCGACCGATCAGCTCGTCTTTGCGGTGCGGCCCTCGGAGATTGTTTCGACCAACAGCGGCGACGTGTACATTGGTGTGATCGTCGACGCCGAGGGGACCGATCCCTTCACGCCGGCGGCGCCTGTCATCCAAGGCCTCACGCCCCTGGCCAGCAACAGCACCGGAAGCTCAGCCTTCGGCCTCTACCGTATCGAACGCGACGGCCTCTATCTCCTCAATGTTTCCAATGCTGCATCCTCCGCGTCGAGCGAGTCGCGCCCGTATCGCGTCACGCTTTTTATTGCCGGGGATGCGAATCGCGACACGAAAGTCGATGGCACCGATGCGACCCTCATTGAAGCCGCCTTGGGTGCGACGACCGGCGGGGCAAATTACAGCGCCGATGCCGATGCCAATCAAGACGG
>JAOUPN010000197.1 GCA_029879905.1 Nitrospira sp.
CTGGGTCCCAATCGTCCGAGCGCGCGAGACAAGCACCTTGTGAAAGGCATACCTGGCCGGATCCGGCACATTCACCAAGACCCCTCCACTATCGATAATCCCGGCAGGAATATGCGCTTCCAGGAGATAGTCGAGAAACTTGAGGGGCTGGGCCGGCACCCCCAACCGATGAATGAACAGGGTTCCCGTACGGCGTGTTCCCTTCGCAGGCGTCAAAAAATCGACTCGTACCGATTGGCCCCTGACCTTGAAGGACGTCGACGGCTCTTTTCGATTCAGTGTCGGTACAGGGAGAAACCCCATCTGCAGGTTCTCTAACACTGCCGGTACATTCACCTGGAGATCAGGAACCGCAATATCCAGCCGGGCATCCCCGGCAATATCGATATCCTGCGTCTTCAGATACGCACTCTCCCAACGCACTCCTAAGAGATTTCCATAAACTGTGAAAGCATGGGTCCCCACCAAGACGCCGCCAAGGTGAAACACACCGGATTCAGCCAATGCTCTGAGAATCCGCGACGAAGCAGAGTCTGTCGTGAGCGCGTGGCCCACCCGTAGTTGCGCACAGAGCCGGCCAAGGCGTTCCAGATCCGCCGCCTGTATTGTGCGGTCCCGCTCATATGACGCCACCACCTTGGCCAGAGCCGCCGACCGCTTCCCGACATAGGCTTGACGAGAAATCCCGCCGGGATTGGAATACTGGAAATAGTAATAGGTCTCACCCTTCACAGTCTTGGTGGTAAAACAGCCGGGTGCAAGGCCGATCGTTCGCCGTGCATGCAATGCCACCAACAAGTCAAGAAACTCGGCGTAGAGCGTCTGCGTTTCGAGGGGTATGCGTTTCATCATCAGGCCATTGAGTTATACGCAGCATATACTGAACCTACGTATAACTCAAATGATGCCTCAACTCGAACTGATCCCTTGCAGCGTTATTGGGGATGAGCCACGCCCCGATCATGGATGAATCACGAATCGCAGGTCCGGTTTTTAACCTCAGCAGGATGGTCTAGATAGCAAATCCTGACACCATCATTCGAGATACTTTTTTTCGAATTCGCCGAGGGAATTATTCTGACTTCATAGCTCAGGTGGCTTATCCAATCAAGAGGAACACCTTTTGAGACCTACTGGCTCCCGATAAGTAGCTGTCCGCTTCTTCTGTCACCTATTTATCTCTCCTCCTCCTCCAGGAGGAGTGACCGAGACCAGCCGTTCTTGCCAATATGTTTTCCCGTTCGCTTCCTCGATCAGGGAGCCAATATAACCAAGTTCTTTGCAAAAGCAGGATTTTTCCTTATACGGTGTCCTCCCAGCCTGCATTGGGCAAGCAACCCAAAGACACGTTGTGCGCTTATCCAGCCATTCTTCTGTTGTTCTATCCACGATCGAACAAGATGATTCTACCGTCCTTCTCGACTTAAACTCCTCATCGACATATCGATACACTTCATAGGAAGCAGGCCACTTAGTACCAGCGATCAGTGGCCCCTTGAGCATCATACGACTTTCCCCCCTTCCGATCTGGCGTATTTCTGAATGTGCGTCCAACAACAGATATTCGAAGGGCTCTGCAAAATTGACACCGAAGCCGTTAAACTCCTCTTCTGTTTTCACAATCACATCCCGGGAGCCAGATGCTTTTTTGATTTCGGCAATACGAATCGTATGGCGGAGTTGACTTACTTTCTCGGGATCGCCTGGATCATCGCTTTCATAATGAAGGACTAACCCTGGTTGAAGTGGCCAAAAGTAATCTTGAACATGTTCTTCTGCACCGAGCACAATGCAGGGGACAAGCAGAAGCACCATAATGCCAGCACCACAGAAGACACGTCCCTTTATCATCTTGCTCTTTTACCCTATTTGCGACCTACCATACGCATCGGCCTATCCCTCGACATAGGACACTGGCCTACATGACGCATTTCGCGATACGCCTGTCACACTGATTGAACTGTGTGATTGTCCTCATTGCAGTCATAAGTATAGCTGATGATCTGTTTGACTCGCTCCCGCTATGCATCTGAAGCGGGACAGGTGTCGCTGGAGATGGCGGAACGGGTGCCTGAAGAGCACGTAAGGATCTAAGAATAGAAATACCTGGCGGTTTACCAGAATGAAACCATCGTCGGTTAGATACCGATCAGTGTAGGGTCGACTGACTACTGAATGGGCTTGGAGAATTTGATGCCGTAGTCGATCAGGTTCTTCGCCATGATCCAGCGGCGATTGGAGTTGAGAATAACGATCAAGAGATCGCTCCCGTTTTGGGAGACTTTAGCGATCAGACAGCGGCCGGCTTTCGACGTAAAGCCGGTCTTGACCCCTTCGACCCCCGGGATGCGACCCAAGAGCCGATTGGTATTGTGCAACAGATAGGGCCGATGACCGCTGACCGGCACGATAAGATCGCGCTCCTCCCGCACCAGTCCCCGAAAGACCGGATTGCGCAATGCGATTTCGCTGAGCTTAGCCAGATCCTCGGCCGTTGAATAATGTTCGGGGCCGTCGAATCCACACCCGTTGCTGAAATGGGTGTCCGCCAGACCCAGTTCCACGGCTTTGGCGTTCATCATGACCACGAAACGGGGTTCATCACCACCGACATGTTCGACTGCCGCCAAACAGGCATCATTGGCGGAAACAATCAACATGGCTTTAAGCAGATCTTCCAGACGGAATACTTCGCCGGTTCTCAAGCGCAAATGGGTTTTGGGTGCGCGGGCGGCGTTCTTGCTGACCGTGGCCAACTCATCCAAACGCCCGTTTTCAAGAATGACGAGCGCCGACATAATTTTGGTCAAACTCGCAGGGGATAATCGCTTGCCTGCCTGATGCTCATAGAGCACACGGCCCGTCTTGAGATCTTTCAGGAGCACGCTATGGGCGGGAACGCGTTTCCACGGCAAAGCCTGTCGTGTCGTACCTCCGACCTGGGCTTTCCGCTTGGAGTGCGCCTTTTCTACGGCATGAGCGGATGTCACAGGCCCGACCGCGAAGCACAGGGCAATCCCGATCGCAAAAACTCCGATCCCCCTGCGCCCCCCTATCCGAAGTCGACAGAGTCGGAGATCCTGCATGGCTCTTACCAGGAATCCCATGCTCACAATGACATGGTCTCCTGAACTTTACTCCCCTTCAAGCCGCTCTCGATGACTTTATGAAAGAATCTGAGCAAATCGGCGAGGTCGATCCAAAATCCACAATTGAGGCAACGTGCGTAGATTCTGCGATTGAGCAGCGTATAATGCCGCTCCACCATCATGAACCCTTTGCACTTGAGGCACTGCATACATCCTCTATGTTCTCTGCTTATCAGGCGAGGGAAACCTATTGTGACCAGGTAAAATTTACTGCTACGGGCAATCGCGTCCTCACGCAGAAAGCTTCGTAGGATGCTCAATACGGCCGTCTTCACTCCGTGAGACGCGAAACATCAACCGTGAAGGGTTTCAGAACATCACGCCGTCGGATATTCTTCTCGTCACTTTTTACGTCTCACCTTTACGTTTCACGGGTTAGAAGAATGCCGCTGGCGGACTTTTTCAGCATCCTGTTATCGGATTCGGTTCATGATCAACGCCACACACCCAGCCAGCAGTCCACCGCCGAACAAGGTTGTACCAAAATACACGAACACATTGGTATCCCCCGTAGGCTGGGTTCCTTCCCACAGGTCGCGTAACCCACCCTGAACCATTAAGACAGAGAGGGTCAGCAGCGCCCCTATCATAAACCACCAAAAAAAGGACCGAAGCGCCATGGTGAGATCATTGCTCGCAAATAGGTGATTTTTCAGATACTTTATCGGAGGGTCTTCAGACTGTCAAGAATACCGCAGCTATTGGACAGAATCTCTATCTATGAGCGCCTTCGTCTATTCATGCCGTCTTGTTACCGTGCCGATTGTTTCAATCCCCTGTGGAGAAAAATCGAGACGCTGGCGCTTCCGTTGTCGGCAATCACAAATCCCGGCTCCTCGATTCCCGACATGGTGGCAGGAAATGTCGCCACGGCAAACGGACTTCTCTTCGTTTTGTAATGCCTCGGTGGATAATGAAATGTGCCGTTCCCCTTGCCGAAAATGATTGAAAGATCGCTCGATTGGAGATTCACGATCGCCACATCCTCTATATGATCCCCATTGAAATCACGAGCCAGCCCAAAATTAGGTCCGGCATTCGCGCCGGCATCTTTCCCGGATTGGAATGTGGCATCTCCGTTACCCAGCAGGGCGGTAAAACTATCCTTTTCCCCATTAATGACGAGAAGGTCGGTGTGGCCGTCACTATTGAAATCCGCAAGACTGACGCCCAAAGAACGTTTCCCGGCAGGATAGTCTTTCGGGTCGCGAAAAGATCCGTCTCCGTTCCCCACCCACACCGCTACCCCATGCGACATAGCGCCGCCGTTGGTCACGATGAGATCCAACTTGCCGTCCTCGTTCAGATCAGCCAATGCCACGGAGGTCGGTGTGTCGCCATATTCGTATTGTGGGCCAAGGCGAAACTCCCCCGTCCCCTTTCCCAAGAACACTTTGACCTTGTCGTTTCGAAGCGCGACAACCAAATCAGGATGATGGTCGCCGTTCACATCCTCGCTTACGAGCGACACCGGTGTACGATACACCGGATAATGCGGTCCCTCTTCAAATTTTCCGTTCCCACGGCCGAGCAAAATCTCGACTTCATCGCCCCCGGAGCAGGCAAGAGCCACATCTAAATGGTCATCGTGATTAAAGTCGTGCATCGCAAGCGACCGCGGTTCCTGACACACATGGAGTTGCATCTGATCTTGAAATGTCCCATCCCCGTTCCCGAGTAAAATAGAAAGTGTGTCGCTCCCGATGTTGGTGGTGATGACATCAGTGAAGGAATCATGATTCACATCGCCGGCGATCACAGCCGTAGGGTTTTTACCGACGGGATAACTGGCAAAATAATAGAACAAATCCGGTGGGTCGTAGGGCTCTGTCTTCGAACAAGCACTGGTGCTGCCCAACAGACACACAAGCACGACGACGGTGAGGACGAACCTGAGCTCCTGGAACCGGCTGAGAGATGACACGCGCTGGCTATCTTTCTTCTTTCACGGTTACCGCATGGTCGATACGCCTAGAGAACTGATTCTCCCTATCGTCTTATCCGCCACGATTCGTCGGGCGATTGCGTGAGACGACGGAATGAGGACCATATACTGACCTTTGAATTTTACTCCAAGGTTACGCTAAAATGCGTCCTCTTTTTTGAGGAGGATACCCATGAGCAATACTGTGAATATCGATATCACCATGTACGGAATCGCCGAAATCCTGCATTGGTGCCATGATAGGAACAACGGGCGTATCGAAGGCGTCGATACGGCAGGCTTCCAGAAGATGAAGGCATGCCTGGCTGAAAAACCCCAATCGGGTGATTATTTCACCCTGGACCAGTTCTGGAAGAAGAAGGTGACCCTGGAATTGACCGAAGATGAAGTAGCAACGATCGATCGTTGTCTCTACGACATCCCGAATTTCGACAACGAACCGTTGCCGCAAATCCGCCATAAGTTTTGGCCGAAGGCTACCGCAGCACAGTGATTCCTCTGATATATCCCGACGCTCTCGTCCATTGAGTCTTGCGCCGATCTATATGACGGTTTTAGGACTGATGGACGGGAGAGGGGTTTGAGGATTCTGCACTCGTGTGGTCCGGACGGGATCGGACGGACCCGTTGAGAAAACGCGCTACAGCGACCCTTCGCCCTTCAGATATTTCCGAAAACGGTCCATGAGCTCGGCGCCAATGTGCCGCCATCGGGGTTTTTCCTCACATATCTCAAAAATTTGTTACGTTCTTACATTCCTACTTCCCCTGTTCTGCCTGCTTGAGCCGCCGACTGATGGTCACCTCATGCACCCCCACGTGGGCGGCAATCTCGCGCAGTCGATACCCATACCGCCGATAGGCCACCGCGATCAGCTGAGCCTCATCCCCTCGGCGCTGAAACAGCGCTTTGAGCGAGGGACGAGCGGCCTGGGTTTGTCGGCGAGGAATGTCGCGAATCGCCCGATCCGGCTGATGCTTGGCAATAAAGGCCTCTGACCCCAGATAGATCTGTCCGGTGAGTTGCTCCCAGGGCCGCGGTCCGTCTCGCCCCTCCGCGACAAACTCCCGATACCGGATCTGAGCCGCTCGCTGCCGTGTGCCAAACTGCCCCAGAATCCAGTCGGTCGTCAGCCAGTTCGGTGCCGTCCGCTCCCCGGCCGTGTCGCGATAACTGCTCCAGCCCCACAGGCGTGGATGGATCACCATCGTCGCCCGCACGGGATTGAGGACGATATAGCGGCAGAGTTCGAGAAGATGCGCCTCCTTCTCCACGAGAATGGCGGTGAACCGCCCCTGAAAGAGGTGCCCCACCCGTTGGTGCCGGCGATTCATCGCCTGGGTATAGGTGCCAT
>JAOUPN010000198.1 GCA_029879905.1 Nitrospira sp.
ATCCTGATTCTCGACACCGACCACGACATTATAGGTCACGACATTTTGCACATTGATAGGGGCCAGCCGCACCTGACGAATCGCACCTGTGAAAACGACCCCCGGATAAGCATCTACCGTAAAGGTTGCTTCCTTCCCTTCTGCCATCCCGCCGATATCCGACTCGCTCACATTGGTATCCACTTGCATTTTGGTCAAATCCAACGCGATCAAGAAAAGGTCGGGTGTGGCAAAACTGGCGGCGACTGTCTGGCCGACTTCCACATTGCGCGCCACCACAACCCCATCCACCGGTGAGCGAATGACGGTGTATTTCAGCTCAAGATCGGCCGCATTCAACGCCGCCTTGGCCTGTTTTATTTGGGCTTCGCCGACCCGTAGTTGCGCTTCGGCACTTTCATAATTGGTGAGGGCGACATCGACATCATTTTGCGACACATATTCCTGAACCGCCAATGATTGCACACGATCCAGTTCCCGTTTCCGCTGCGCAAGATCCGCTTTTGCCCTCGCCAAACTCGATCGAGCCATTTCCACATTGCTCGATGCCTGTTCTCGGCGAGCCTTAAACGGCTCGGGATCGATGACGGCTACGGTTTCTCCGGCTCTCACCCGCGTATTGAAATCCGCATGAAGGCTCTTGATCATCCCGGACACTTGCGTGCCGACCTGAACAGATACCACGGGATTAATGGTGCCGGTCGCGCTCACCACCGAGACGACTGATCCCCGCTCCACCTCGGCGGTTCGGTAGCGCACCGGCTCTTTGCGTTCTCCATTGAACACAACATAGCCGCCGATGGCCAACCCAATACCGGCAATTCCAAGAATTAAGCCGAGACGCTGCATGTACGTATCCTATCAAAATGCCATGGAGCCCCACGACCTGCCAGCCGTGGCCCCTTTTGAGTTTTCGGCGACACCTTGGCGAGCCTACTCCGCCGAAGTAGCCGCAGGCTACGAAGGCTGGAAGCAGGCCCTCCTTGCCTACTCCGCCGAAGCAGTCTTATTAGGCTGCGAAGGCCGGGCGCCAAGGCTTCGGCACGCCGTCCATAGGCTCCGGCCGACGAATAAGATGAAACCCGCCATTCCTCCACGGCTTTCGCCTACTTCGCCGAATCCGCACGGCTTCGAAGGCCAAGCAGCCGTGGCTTCCTGCGTAGGCGGGTAAAATTAGATCATTGTATCAAGAAGACGCACAATGAATCACCTCTTGCCTGACAAGATGCCGCAGACCGAGGAATCGACGCACCACAGGCCATACCATTCGTTCGGTCTGATTCTGCAAAGAAGTCTTAGCGGCGGGGGGCTACGGGTACAGCGTTCACTTGGCGAGAAACCGATCTAAGAATGCGGTGGAAACATGTCCCTTTTGGAAATCAGGATCTTCAAAGATCCGACGATGAAGCGGGATGGTGGTCTTGATCCCCTCGATCACGAATTCATCGAGCGCTCGCCTCATACGAGCGATGGCTTCTTGCCGATCCCGACCATGCGTAATCAATTTGGCGATCATGGAATCATAGTGCGGGACGACCGTCGCACCGGTTTCCATGGCAGAATCGACTCGAACACCGAAACCTCCCGGTGCATTGTACTTCGTAATCCGTCCTGGTGACGGCGTGAACTTCTCAGGGTCCTCCGCATTGATCCGACATTCGATGCTGTGACCGTTCAATGCCACGTCCTGCTGCCTGATCGACAGAGAATGTCCTGCTGCCAATCTGATTTGTTCTTTGATCAAATCAACGCCGGTCACCATTTCGGTAATGGGATGCTCGACCTGAATGCGGGTATTCACTTCCATGAAAAAGAAATCCTTCTCTTTATCGAGGAGAAATTCTACGGTTCCCGCATTCCGATAATGCACGGCCTTGACCGCCTCTACGGCAACCCGGCCGATCTCCCGTCGAAGCTTGTCATTGATCGCCGGTGACGGCGTCTCCTCCACCAGCTTCTGATGACGCCGCTGAATCGAACAGTCCCGCTCGCCCAAATGGATGACATGCCCGCGATGGTCAGCCAAAACTTGAACTTCGATATGGCGGGGCTCCAAAAAGTACCGTTCGAGATACACACCCTCATTGCCGAAGGTGGACTTGGCTTCCGCCTGAGCGGCCTGAAAAGCCCGCCCCAAATCCTCGGCCTTATTCACGACACGCATGCCGCGCCCCCCGCCGCCGGCCGTGGCTTTAATAATAACGGGAAACCCGATTTTCTGTGCGGCTTGCACGGCATCTTCTTCGTTCCGCAATTCTCCCTGACTGCCCGGCGTCACCGGCAATCCTCGTCCGGCGACCACTTCGCGGGCCTTCGCCTTATCGCCCATCATCGCGATATTTTCTGAAGTGGGACCGATGAATTTGATGCCGATCGACTCGCACACTTCGGCGAAATGGGCGTTTTCCGACAGAAATCCGTATCCGGGATGGATCGCGTCGGCACCGGTGATTTCTGCGGCACTCAGGACATTCGGAATATTGCGGTAACTCAGCGCGGCTTCCGCCGGCCCCACACAGACTTTCTCATCGGCGGCGAGGACATGCAGACCTGCGGCATCAGCTTCCGAGTGAATCGCGACGGTCTGGATCCCAAGTTCTTTACAGGCTCGGATCACCCGCAGCGCAATTTCTCCGCGATTGGCAACGAGAACTTTTTTGAACACGTATCAGCTCCGAGGGAAAGGCGAGAACAGCCTTACCTGTTATGAAGTCGCTTTGGGGTCTACAAGAAATAGGGCCTGGCCGTATTCCACCGGCTTGGTGCTTTCAGCCAGGATTTTGACGATTCGCCCGTCTACTTCAGACTCAATTTCATTCATGAGCTTCATCGCTTCGACGATGCACAGGACTTGTCCTCTCTTCACGATATCGCCTTCTTCGACATAGGGGTCGGCGTCCGGAGAAGGAGATCGATAGAACGTCCCGACGATCGGCGAAGTCACGGTGATCATCCCGTCCGTATCTTCAGTCGGCACACCGGCTGCCGCGGCAGGGTGCGTACTCGGTTGAGGCGCAACCGGCACAGATTCCTGAACAGAAGTAGTCACGGACCGCACAGCGGGTTCATGCCGCACACGGATGCGCACCCCCTCCCGTTCAAGCTCCAACTCCGTCAAGTTGTTTCTACGGAGGAGATCGATCAGATCCTGAATCTGCTTCGTTTGCCCGGTTGTAAGCAATATCTCCTGCCCCGCCCGACTCACTGCACTCGGCAATACCGTCGGGGAAGACTTCTTCTTGGGCCGAGTAGATCGACGCGGGCTCACCGGACACGCTCCACGTATGATCTGGTGCGGGTATCGATCTTAATGATGGTGCCGACTTCCAGGTACAGCGGCACCTTGATCGTGGCACCGGTTTCAACGACTGCGGGCTTGGTACCGCCTGATGCCGTATCGCCCCGCACTCCTGGCTCTGCCTCCACGACTTCCAATTCAATGAAATTCGGCAGCTCGACGGAAATGGGCCGATGCTCATAAATGAGGATCATCGCGACCATGTTTTCCTTTAACAGGTCCGCATTCAGCCCAAGTTGACTCTTTTCGAATGTCAACTGTTCGTAGCTCTCCGTATCCATAAACGTATAGGAATCGCCGGTGGCATAGAGAAATTGCATATCCCGTTCTTCCAAATCCGGCTCCTCGAATCGTTCCCCTGAACGAAATGTTCGATCTAATACGTTACCGGAGAGATAACTCTTTAACTTGGTACGAACAAAGGCTCCACCTTTTCCCGGTTTCACATGCTGAAAATCCACGATATAGAACGGTTCGCCGTCGACCATCAGACGAACCCCGCTTCGAAAATCAACGGTTGAAATCACTCCGTACTCCCTTCGGTCAAAAAATACACGTACGGCTGAGCATCATGAAGCTCGTAGCTTCTCCGAATGACCACCTGACTCCGGTCCCGGGGCAGGTGAAGCACCTTCCGCATGTGCTGCCAGATACTCAGACAAACCACGTAAAGCTAACAGGTATCCGGTCGGACCGAAACCGGAAATCTGTGCCAGTGTCACCGCTGAAATGTATGAATGATGTCGAAATTCTTCGCGCCGGTGAATGTTCGAGAGATGCACTTCCACTGCGGGAATATCGACGGCAGCCAACGCATCCCGAATGGCGACGCTCGTATGGGTATAGGCCGCGGGATTGATCACGATCCCGTCATAGTCACCGCGCGCTTGCTGAATCCATGTCACCAATTCCCCCTCGTGATTGGACTGACGGATGTCGACCGTCACACCCAATTCGTTCCCAAGCACAGCTATATTTCCATTGATGGCATCGAGAGTCATGGCCCCATACACCGATGTCTCACGACTTCCCAGCAAATTTAAATTCGGGCCATGCAAGACCAGTACACGTACCATAACAACGCTGACTCGCTAGTGAGAAATCTCGTCGCTGCTTCAATTACCGCACAAGCGACCGCATTGTAACAGTCCTCTTCAGAGCGGTCAAACGATTGAACTACATGGGAAGTTATCGGATATGGTTCCGGGAAGTTTTTACGCGAGCCGACGAGAACGAATCAAGGCCAGCCATTGTTCTAGCTTCGCCACGACCTCACTGTTCTGCTTGTGTGCCGGAGCAGACTCGTTCACGGCAACTGCTGCATGAGGATTCGGATCCACATTGCCGGATGCGTGATCCTGTATCGGCGGCGGTACATCCTTCTCCGAACACACCGCATCACTCTCAGGAACTTGTGCCGGATTCGCCGTGCTTGTCTCCGCCGACGACGAGGATGCGCTCAGCATCGTACTGATCGACAACGCCTCTTGGTCCTGAGGGTTTGCGTCTAAAATGACACGACATGATCGCAATGCAGCATCCTGTTGCCCATGAGCCATATAAATCTTCGCCAATGTCCTGTGTGCACGGAGATTCTCCGGGCTCAGCCGCACGGCTTCTTCCAAAATCGCCGTCGCTTTGACCTGCTGATTGATCTGATCATAGACTCGTCCCAACGCAACCATTGCCGTAATGAAGTTCGGATAGGCTTTCAATCCGTCTTCAAGAACAGCAGCGGCCTCATTCCACATGCCGGCTTTCCCGTATTCCTCGGCAAGTGGAATGAACGCCTTTGATTCCGGATCTTTGGCGACAGCTAACGCCAATCGATCGATTTCTGCGGCATTTGCCGGTTTCTCTGATCCAGATTCCATATTCGTCTTACTCCGCCGTCGCAGTCGAGGGATGATACACCCTACGAAGTTTTCGTGCTTCCGTCAGAATGGCATCAGCCAACTTGCGTTTCGACATCAATTCCAATTCATGCTGTGTTCCCGAGCGAGTGAGAATGACGGCAGCATTGTCGTCGCTGCCGAACCCTGCGCCTTCTCTGGTGATATCGTTTGCCACGATCATATCGAGGCCTTTCGCTTCCAGCTTCCCTCTGGCATGCCGGATCAATTGCTCGGTTTCCGCGGCAAATCCGATCAAGAGCTGATCGGTCTTCCGTGCCGACAGCATCGCAAGAATGTCAGGCACCGCCTCAAGATCCAGTGCAAGTGACGACCGACCATGCTTTTTCACCTTCCTGGACGCCGGCTCTTTGAGACGAAAATCGGCGACGGCAGCCGCCATAATCACGACCGTGGCCCAGGAAAAATGCCGGCTCAGTGCATCCGCCATCTCTTCAGCCGATACGATACCCACCGTCTCGACACCAGGCGGAGGTTTCAGGGCGGTCGGTCCGGTAACGAGCTTTACCTCAGCCCCGCGAGCATGCGCGGCCTCTGCGATTGCATAACCCATTTTTCCTGATGAATGGTTGGAAATGAATCGGACGGGATCGATGGCCTCCTGGGTCGGCCCCGCGGACACCAGCACCCGTTGTCCCATCCAATCTGCTTGAGGAAGTATTGCCGCCTGCACGGCCTCCAGAATCTTGGGCTCTTCCGCCAATCTCCCTTGCGCCACCAATCCGGATGCCAAAGGTCCTTCTTCGGGATCAAGCACCGTCACACCACGCCCACGAAGCCTGGCGACATGCTCAACGACCGTGGGATGTTCCCACATGCCGCCGTCCATGGCAGGCGCCACAACCAACGGGCAGCGGGCCGTCAGTACCATGGTCGACAACACATCATCCGCTATTCCCGTGGCCGCCTTGGCGAGAAAATTGGCCGTGGCCGGCGCAACGACCATGGCATGTGCACGTTCAGGAAGCGTGATGTGCCTCATCTCTTCATGAGCATCGAACAAACCCGTCGTGACGGGTTGTCCGGACAGGACTTCAAATGTTAACGGCGTCACGAATTTTGTCGCGCTGTTCGTCATCACCACCGAAACCACGGCACCATGTTCCTTCAACGTCCGCAGCAAACTCACGGCTTTATACGCGGCAATGCTCCCCGTCACACCTAAGATCAGGCGCTTACCACGCAGCCGTCCTTTCGGTTGAACG
>JAOUPN010000199.1 GCA_029879905.1 Nitrospira sp.
CCGGACGGAAGTCGGCGACGCCTGCGTGCTTCGTTCCTACTCCCGTCTGACCGATTGCCGGGTGGGCGATCGGGTAGAGATTTTGGATCACTGTGTACTGCGTGAATCGCAGATCGAGGATGATGTGGCACTAGGCCCGTTTGTGCATCTTCGGCCGGGGGTGTTGGTACGACGGAAGGCCAAGGTGGGCAATTTCGTGGAAATGAAAAAGACGGAGCTGGGCGAAGAGGCAAAGGCGAATCACCTGAGTTATCTCGGCGACGCCAAGATCGGTCGAGGCGTCAATATCGGCGCCGGGACGATCACCTGCAATTACGACGGTGTGCACAAGTATCCCACGACGATCGGCGACCATGTATTTGTGGGGAGTGATACGCAGTTCGTGGCGCCGGTAACCATCGGAGCCGGGGCGGTGATTGCGGCCGGGACGACCGTGACCCAGGATGTGCCGGCGGATGCCCTGGCGATCGCTCGGGCGGCACAAGAAAATCGTGCCGACTGGGCGGCCAAACGGCGCCGGATGTTGGCGCGTGACACCGTCGGACACTCGTCAGGCAAGGTTGCCGGAGCATCCAAAAAGAGGAGATAGAGAAGGCCATGTGTGGGATCGTCGGATATGTCGGTGATCAAGAAGCCGTGCCGATTCTCATCGGCGGCTTGGCCAAGCTGGAGTATCGAGGCTATGACTCGTCCGGCGTCGCCGTCATGGGGAACGGGGCGATTGCGGTCCGGCGCAGTGTCGGCAAACTGAGCAATCTCCAGAAATCGCTCAAGGAGAAGGAACTGAAGGGGACCGTCGGGATCGGCCATACCCGGTGGGCGACGCACGGAAGGCCGTCCGAATACAATGCGCACCCGCATCGGTCGAAAAGCTGTGTGTTGGTGCACAACGGCATCATTGAAAATTATCAGGCGCTGAAGCAGCAACTGGAGAATGAGGGCTATCGATTCGACTCCGAAACCGATACGGAAGTCGTGGCGCACCTGATCGATAAATATCTCATACAGGGACAGGGTGTGGCGGATGCCGTGCGTTCGGCCGCGAAGCAGGTGCGGGGCAGTTATGCCTTGGCCGTCATTTCGGAGCGGGAGCCGGGGACGCTGATCGCGGCACGCTCAGGATGTCCGCTGGTGGTGGGGAGAACCGAACAGGCCTCCTATGTGGCCTCGGACGTCATGGCCATGCTGGCACATACGCGGGATGTGACCTATCTCGACGAAGGGGACGTAGCGATTGTGACCCGAGACGAGGTGCAGGTGACGGACGCGGAGGGTCGTGTGGTCGAGAGGAAACCCTCTCGTATCACATGGGATGCGGCGGCGGCCGAAAAAAACGGCTACCCGCACTTCATGCTGAAAGAGATTCATGAGCAGCCGCAGACATTGCTCGATACGATGCGCGGTCGATACTCGTACGAAGCCGGCGAGGCGGATTTGCCGGACATCGGATTGGCGCCCGAAGAGTTTTCATCCGCGGAGCGGATGTGGATCGTGGCCTGCGGGACATCGTGGCATGCAGGGTTGGTCGGGAAATATCTGTTGGAGGAAGTGGCGCGTATTCCCGTTCATGTGGATATCGCCAGCGAGTTTCGCTATCGCAATCCGCTCGTCGGGAAGCAGGATGTGTTTGTCGCCGTCTCCCAGTCGGGAGAAACGGCTGACACGTTGGCCGCGGCGAGAGAGGCGAAGGAGAAAGGCGCGCGCGTCATCTCCATCGTCAATGTCGTCGGCAGCACGCTGGCTCGCGAATCGGACGGGGTCCTCTATACCCACTGTGGGCCGGAAATCGGCGTGGCCTCGACCAAGGCGTTTACCGCGCAGCTGGGTGCGCTCTATCTCTTGGCATTGCATGTGGCGCGGGTTCGTGGTGTGATGACGGCAGTGGACGGGAAGGTGTGGCTGGATCGGCTGGTCCGGCTGCCCTCGCTGGTCGAACAGTTGCTCGGGCGCGAAGCGGAAATCGTGGCGATGGCTGCGCGCTATTACAAGAAACGAAACTTTTTGTTCCTGGGTCGTGGGATCAACTATCCGATCGCGCTGGAAGGCTCGTTGAAGCTGAAGGAAATTTCGTATATCCATGCGGAGGGATATGCGGCGGGGGAGATGAAGCATGGTCCGATCGCTCTGATCGACAAGGACATGCCGGTAGTGGTGTTGGCGCCGCGTGATAGTCTGTATGAAAAGACCGTCAGTAATCTGATGGAGGTCAAAGCACGACGCGCGCCGGTCATCGCCTTTGTGGCCGAGGGAGAGCGAGAATTAGGAAAGACCGCGGATGCCGTCTTTACCGTTCCCGCTGTGCATCCGCTGCTCTCGCCGATTCTGTTCACGATTCCGTTGCAACTGCTGGCGTATCATATCGCCGTCATGCGTGGAGCGGATGTGGATCAGCCGAGGAATCTTGCGAAGAGTGTGACGGTTGAATGAAGGGAAGTTTGTCGGGTTCATCTGGTTGATTTGGTTCATTGGGTTTGTTCAGTTTATTTGGTTGAATCGACAAACTAGATAAACCAGAACAACGTGACGCTCGAAACAAGGAACTCGAAACACGAAACTTTCAGCAGACACGTTTCCCCTTTAGACAAACTAAATAAACCAAACAAACCAAAGGCACTATCGTATGCAAATTAGTAAACAGGATGTGGAAAAGGTGGCGCTGTTGGCCAGGCTGTACGTGACGGAAGAGGAGAAGGCGATATTCGCCGAGCAGCTGAGCCAGGTTCTCACGCATGTCGAACAGCTGAATCGGTACGAGACGACGGGGGTCGAGCCGACGACGACGGTGATGGGACAAGTCAACGTGTTTCGGGACGACGTCGTTCGGCAATCGTTGCCGGTCGAAAAAGCACTGGCGAATGCGCCGGAGCGTGAAGGGGACGGGTTTGGTGTGCCGAAAATAATTCAATAATGTGAACGGTGACGGGTGATATGTGATGAGCCGGGGAATTGATGACTGTCTCGGCTGTCATGCCCATCGCACGTCACTGATCACTCATCACGAGGTTTATGGATGTTTCGACAAATGTTGCGGTCAAAAATTCATCGCGTCACGGTCACCGGCGCGCATCTGGAGTACGAAGGCAGTCTGACCATCGATGAAGAGTTGATGGAGGCCGCCGGCATCCTGCCGTATGAAGCCATCGTGTGCTCCAATCTGAACAACGGCGAGCGATTCATGACCTATGCGATCAACGGCGCGCGGGGGCGCGGGGAGATCATCTTAAACGGACCTACGGCCAGGAAAGCCGCCGTCGGGGATCAAATTATTATTTTTTGTTATGAATATTACGGTGAGGAAGAAATTAAGAAGCACGTACCCAAGATCGTTCGAGTCAATGAAAAGAACCGGATTATTGAGGCGAACTGACAAGGGGCGCCTATGAAGGCCGACAGGGTTTCCGGCTTGGAGATCTTCTGTCGGCCTCTTCCCTTGCACGTATGTCGGCGCTGAGGAACAGATGTCACTGCATAAATTGTCGTTATACGAATTGCAAAAACAGTTCGCCGCCGGTGAAGTCAGCGCGGCGGAGATTGTGCGCGCCTATTTTCGACGGATCAGCCAGGTAGAGCCAAAAGTCAGGGCCTATGTGAATCTGGCCAAGGACGCGGCATCGGCTCAGGCAGAAGCGCTGGATGAGCGGCTCAAGCAATGGCGCCTGACGAAGCCGCTGATGGGAATGCCGCTGGCGATCAAGGACAACATCTGCACGGAAGGCATGGTGACGACATGCAGCTCCCGCATGCTGCAGGACTTTGTGCCGCCGTATGATGCGACGGTCATCGCGAAATTGCGAGAGCAGGAATACCTGTTGATGGGCAAGGCCAATTTGGACGAATTTGCGATGGGGTCATCGACCGAGAATTCGGCGTTCGGTCCCAGCCGGAACCCGTGGGATGTGCGCTGTGTGCCGGGCGGATCGAGCGGCGGGTCCGCGGCAGCCGTGGCGGCGGACGAGTGCGTCGCTGCGCTGGGGTCGGATACGGGCGGATCGCTCCGGCAGCCGGCGGCGTTGTGCGGCGTGGTCGGGCTCAAGCCGACCTATGGCCGGGTATCGCGGTATGGCTTGGTGGCCTTTGCGTCTTCACTGGATCAAATCGGCCCCATCACGAAAGATGTGCGGGATGCCGCGTTGTTGCTCGGCATAATCGCCGGCCATGATCCGTTGGATTCTACGTCTGCGGATGTACCGGTCCCTGACTATATGCGGGCGCTGACACGAAAAGACGTGAAAAAAATACGAATCGGCGTGCCCAGGGAATTCTTCACGGAAGGGCTTGATCAGGAGGTGGAGCAGGCCGTCAAGGACGCCATCGGCGAACTGAAGAAGCTGGGGGCTGAGATCAAGGACATCAGTCTGCCGAGAACGGATGCCGCCGTGGCGGTGTATTACATGCTGGCGACCGCCGAGGCCAGTTCGAATCTCGCCCGGTTCGACGGCGTCAAATTCGGATTGCGCGCGAAAGAAACCAAAGATCTGTTGGACCTGTACATGAAGACGAGGCAGGAGGGGTTCGGGCCGGAGGTGAAGCGCCGGATCATGTTGGGATCCTATGCGTTGAGTGCCGGATATTACGACGCATACTATGGGAAGGCGCAGGCCGTACGGACATTGGTCTGTCGTGATTTTGAGGAGGCCTTCAAGGAGGTCGATCTGATCGTCACGCCGACGACACCGACCCCGGCGTTTAAATTGGGAGAAAAGAGCAATGATCCGTTCCAGATGTATCTGTCCGACATCTTCACGATATCGGTCAATCTGGCCGGCTTGCCGGGGATCTCTGTGCCGTGCGGATTGAGCAAGGGCGGGTTGCCGATCGGCTTGCAGCTGATCGGACGGGCATTCGAGGAGGAGACGATTTTGCGGGCCGCCAATGCCTATGAGCATGCTACGCAATGGCACCTCAAGAAACCTGCTCTTCGATAAGGAGTGAAGGGGCTGCACTAGTTTTGAGTTGTGAGTGTTGAGTTGAGGGAAGGGATGTGAGTGGAGGACTGAGGGGAAATAAGAAGTGCTGAGACGTGAGGACTGAGGACTGAGAGGGAAGTGCTGAGTGCTGAGACCTGAGTGCTGAGATAGGATTCAGGAGTGAGGCGTGAAGGGTGGTGTGAATGAAGAGGGAAGAGGTGAGAAGCGGAGAGTAAGGGATGAAGAGTAAGGTTCAAGGGGTAAGGCGCATCCAAAAGTTTTTAGTGTTGAGTGTTTAGTTTGAATTTCTGGCTGCTTTGAGTTGAGGGGCGTTCCTATTAACTCAACACTCACAACTCAAAACTGCCCTCTAGTTACGTCTTACCCCTGACGGAGGAATTATGACGATCATAGAGATGGCTGCGGTACTTGCGGCGGTGGCGTTTGTAGTGCTGGTGGGGTTTGCGGTACCGGTGCTGATGCAAATGCGCAAGACGGTGGCCGAGTCCGAACAGTTGTTGGCCAAGATGAAAACCGATCTGCCGCCGCTGTTGGGAGAGCTTCACGCGACGAGTAGGAATTTGAACGACCTCTCGAATCAGGCGCGCGAGGGAGTCGAACATGCGGCGGTGTTGCTGCATGCGGTGGGCGAAGTCGGAGAATCCGTACAGCAAGTCCATAATGTCGTGCGGGGGTCGAGCGGGACCTTGTTGACGAAGGTGGCGAGTGTGGTGGCGGGATTCAAGGCGGCGACGGACGTCATGCGCCACCGGTTTCGAAAGGAAGGAGAACCTCACAATGGCGGATGATCGCGGGTCTTCAGCGGCGGTGGTATTGGCGTTTCTCACAGGGACGGCATTGGGCGCCTTGGCGGCCTTGGTGTTGGCGCCCGAGTCCGGCTCCGATTCGCGCGCGCAGTTGCGTCGGTACGCGCGACGGGCGGAGGACAATCTTCGGGATTTGGCCGGACGGGCCGGCGAGGTCTATGAAGAGGTCGTCGGTCAGGGGAAGGATTTCGTCGGGGCAAAGAAGTCGGCGCTTCGCGATGCGTTTGAGGCAGGGCGGGAAGCCATGAGGCAGGAGCGGGATCATCGTTCGGGCGACGAGGAATCGGAAGACAGATGACATACGAAGTCGTTGTCGGAGTTGAAGTGCATGCCCAATTGCGGACGGCATCCAAGATGTTCTGCGGATGTACGACGGCGTTCGGAGCTCCTCCCAACAGCCACACCTGCCCGGTGTGCCTCGGATTGCCCGGCAGCTTGCCGGTGATCAATCGGGCCGCAGTGGATATGGCGGTACGCGCGGGACTGGCGTTGAATTGCGAGATCAGCGGAAGCAATCAGTTCGCCCGCAAGAACTACTTTTATCCGGATTTACCGAAGGGGTATCAAATCTCGCAGTACGAGTCGCCGATTTGCGGCCCGGGCTGGATCGATATCGCAGTCGGCGGCGGCAAAAAACGGGTCCGTATCAAACGCGCCCATTTGGAGGAGGATGCCGGG